>JAKDLQ010000183.1 GCA_030452775.1 Micrococcales bacterium
CGCCAACAACATCATCCCACGTGCTGCGTAGTCACTCCAGCAGAGCCGCACCCGTATCAATCTGCGAGCGCCCGCCTCTGTCCAGATGAGGCGGCGAAGGGCCGTCGCCCAGGACACTCGGGAGCACTCCATGAACCACAGCACCGCAGTCGGGGTCCGTCCAGCGCGTCGAACCCTCGTGATGCTCGTCATCGCCTTGCTCATCGCGGCCGGAGCCACCGCCTTCGTCGGGACGACGTCAGCGCAGGCGCTCTGTGCGAGCACGCCGATGCTCGGATCGTGGCACAACATCGACCCGAACACGCGGGCACTGACCCGGGTCAACGTCGGGCTCGTCTGCGGAGACGTCCGCCAGTGCGACGAGAACGGACACTGCACCGGCGGCGACACCTACGTGACGATGCGACCGTTCGGCAAGTGCTCCCCCTCGGACTGTGACTGGGGCGTGCGCCGGGCCACGAGCATGGGCGACGGTTGGGAGCGGGCCGTCTACACCTACAGCTGGTCGACGAAGTACGTGTGGCTCAAGACCTACAGCTTCTACGGGCGGACCTACCTGCGCGTCTACACGTCGACCGACTTCACCGCCGCCGACGGCCGCACGGACTACACGACCGATGAGTGGATGCTCAAGTGAGGCGGCGGCATACGGATCCGCCTGTATGCCGCCGGGCGCGGTTTGTGCCCGCAGCTGCTCCTCGGTTCGAGGTAATCCCTCGCGGCGAGGCGCGACCAAATACCTCGACCCACGGGCGCGCTCACTCGGTCGAGGTGGTCCTGATCGCGTACCCGTCAGGCACGGCGGTCCGGGGCGTCAGGCGACCGGGTGCCAGACCTGATGGAGTCGCACGAAGAGATAGGGCACGACGACGAGCCCGGCGAGGATGACCGCCGTCCCGCCGCGGGTTCGTTCGGCCCACGACCACCCGACCGCGAGCGGCAGGACGACGAGGCTCCCGACGAGATAGCCCACCCACGTCGCGACCGAGCCGCCCGCAGGGGCGTCGAACGCCATTCCGATCCCGAGGACCAGTTGCACCACCAGGCCCAGCTCGATGAGACCGAGCAGCACCAGGATCCCCTTACCCACCAACCGGTTCCGCAGGATCTGCACGGCCACGAGGAGAGCGGACACACCGCAGGCGACCGCGAGGACGATCTGGAGCCTGGTCACCCCAGCATCATGGCCCATGGGCAACCTGCGTCGATCCTCGCCGTCTCGGGTCCGGATGACGGTGTGCGGATGCGGGTCAGCGGTAGGTAACGGTGACGTCGCCGGAGCCGCTCTCCGCCGAGATCGTGTGGCTGCTCGTGGTGGCCTGATCGACCAGGACCTCCTTGTCGCCCGAGCCGGTCTGCGCCTCGACGGCGTAGGAGCCGCCGCGAGGCACCTGCACGTTGACATCGCCGGAGCCCGTCTTGAGCGTCGCCTGGGTGGGCGCCGCGACGAGGTCGAGGTCGAGGTCGCCGCTTCCAGATCTGGCGAAGAGATCGGCCGTGCCAAGGGCATTCGCCTCGATGTCCCCCGACCCGGAGGTGGCGGACACCTTGGCAAGCTCGCCGCCCAGGGCGATGTCTCCCGACCCGGAGGTGGCGGACACCTTGGCAAGCTCGCCGCCCAGGTTGATGTCTCCCGACTCCACGTCGACCGTGACGGCCGTCGCATCCGGCACCTCGATGTCGTAGTCGATGGAGCACCCCGACAGGAACGAGCCGGGGCAGTCCGGGGTGATCTCGAGGGTCGTCCCGGTCCACGATTCCTGCGACACCGGCTCGGACCCGGTCAGGCCCCGGCGCAGACGACGTGTGATCTCGACCGTGCCGGCGGGGGCGCTGCCCGAGATCGTCACGTCGCCCGACCCACCCGTGACGCTCAGGGTCTCGACCGGCTGTCGATAGGTCTCATGCTGCGTCACGCTGGTCCAGGGCCCGGAGCCGCTCACTATCCCCCAGCTGCCGGTGCCGACGAGGACCAGGGCCGCACCCGTCCCGGCGATGAGCCAGGAGCGACGGGTCGAGCGGGCCTGCCGCCGAGAGGCGGGGACAGCGGCATACGGCATCCCGCCCGGCGTGAGAGGCGCGGGCGACGCTTCTCGGCCCGAGGAGGTGTCGGAGAAGGCGCGATGCGAGTCGTGGTGCGGATCGGGCGTGGAGGGCGTCGGCGGCGTGGACATGGTGGGTTTCCCTATCGGACAAGGGCCGCCAAGAGGGCGAGAACTCGGGGGGTGCCCGGTCTCGGCATCTGGGCGGTAGGGCTTCGCGAGGCTTGGGATGGTGGCCACTTACACGATAGGCACCAGCAGCCGGGTCCGCCACGACATCCGTCGTGGCCGAGGGCTCGGTCACGGTTCCGGGCACCATCGGCGCGAGGCGAGGGAATCGCGACCACCTGACGCCCTCACTCATCCGAAGGTCCGACCCGGCCTGACGGTCGAGGCTCCATCAGAATCCAGCGCGTGGCTACGCCTGCGGTTGGCGGGGTCGGTGGTGGTTCCGTCGGCCCACATGGCCGCGCAACTGGGCAAGCACCTTGGCCTCGGCGTCGTTGAGCGCGTCCTTGGTGTCGGTCAACTTCGAGACCCCGATCATCGACGACAGGCCCTGGACGTGCACCTCGAGCGACGTTCGCATCCCCGGGCGCCCGCGATCCTTGATCCGCAAGCCGATGTCGAGCATCGACGAATCGAAGCGCTCCACCTCGGCGAACAGCTGCGCCAATGTTCTCTCGATAAAGGGCAGATCATCGCGCGAGACCCCATCCTCGAGGCGCAGACGTGACATCAGGTGGCTGGATTCGGCGGTCATTCGACACTCCTTCAGGGGGCTAGCGTCGGAACCAACCCCGGCTCCGATCTCCATCCTAGGAAAGTAACTGCGTGACAACGAGTTCCGTGAGGTGAGACTTGTCACCGAGGGGCGGCGCCACCACGGCAAGACGAAACCACACGGCCCGTATGCCGCCGGCCGGCGCGGCCAGTTGGCGCGGCCAGTTGGCGCGGCCAGTTGGCGCGGCCTGTTGGTGTGACCGGTTGGCGCGGCCTGTTGGTGCCGCCAGTTGGTGCGACCGGTTGGTGCGGTCAGTTGCTGCGGCCGGCGCCAGGGCATGCCACTATCGGGGGGTGAGTGAGACCACAGCAGCCACGGACGCCGTCGGATCCTCGACCCAGGATCACATCTCCCTGGCCGAGCACTGGGTGGCCAGCAACTACCATCCCCTCCCGGTGGTGATCTCGCGAGCGGAGGGCGTCTGGGTCACCGACGTCGACGGACGACGCTACCTCGATGCGCTTGCCGGCTACTCGGCCCTCAACTTCGGTCACGGGCACCCGGCCCTGACCGCCGCCGCGCGAGACCAGCTCGACCGGGTGACCCTGACGAGCCGCGCCTTCCACAGCGACCGGCTCGGTCCCTTCTGCCGCGACCTGGCCGCCCTCGCCGGCAAGGATCTCGTCCTTCCCATGAACACCGGCGCGGAAGCCGTCGAGACGGCGATCAAGGTCGCCCGCAAGTGGGGCTATGAGGTCAAGGGCGTACCCGAGGACCAGGCCCGGATCATCGTCATGGCCGGCAACTTCCACGGCCGGACGACGACGATCGTCAGCTTCTCCGACGACCCCATCGCCCACGACCACTACGGCCCCTACACCCCCGGCTTCGACACCGTGCCCTACGGAGACCTCGCCGCGCTCGAGGCGGCCATCACCGATGACACCGTCGCCGTGCTGCTCGAGCCGATCCAGGGCGAGGGCGGCGTCATCATCCCGCCCGAGGGCTACCTCACGGCGGTGCGGGAGCTCACGACCCGCCGGGGCGTGCTCATGCTCGCCGACGAGATCCAGTCGGGCCTGGGGCGCACCGGGCGGACCTTCGCGTGCGACCTCGACGATGTCGTCCCGGACGTGTACATCCTCGGCAAGGCGCTCGGCGGCGGCATCGTCCCGGTGTCTGCGGTCGTCGCGGACCGTTCGGTGCTCGGCGTCATCACCCCCGGCTCCCACGGCTCGACGTTCGGCGGCAACCCGCTCGCGGCCGCCGTCGGCCAGGCCGTCGTGGGACTGCTCGCCACCGGCGAGTACCAGGAACGGGCCCAGCGCCTCGGCAAAGTGCTCGCCGATGGGCTCGGCGGCCTCGTCGGGCATGGCATCGACGCGGTGCGCATCCGCGGCCTGTGGGCCGGCGTCGACATCGACCCGGCCCTGATGACCGGGCGTGAGGCCTGCCGGCGCCTCCTCGATGGCGGCGTCCTCGTCAAGGACACCCACGGCTCGACGATCCGCCTCGCACCGCCCCTCGTCATCGAGGAGGACGAGGTCGACCTCCTCGTCACGACCCTGGGGCAGGTCCTGCGCTGACCACGCCACTACCGGCGCGACCTCGTGGCCACCGGCCCTTCCGCGATGCCGGCGGGCGGGGTTCGATGGGGGCATGACCGACGAGGATCCCACCACTCACGTCTCCCGCGACCCGGCCCAGCCGTGCGCGATCGTCCCCGCTGACGCGCTCCAGCCCTCCGACCCGACCCCCGGCATGACTCGCCAGGTGGCCCTGCAGACCGAGGCCATGTGGTCCGGGACGGTCGACACGGAGTCGGGCGCAGTCACCGGATGGCACCACCACGGCGAGCACGACACCACCCTCTACATCGTGGCCGGCCGGATGCGTCTCGAGTCCGGTCCCGGCGGCGAGCACGTCGTCGAGGCCGGCCCCGGCGACTTCCTGCGCGTACCAGCCGGCGCCATCCACCGCGAGTCCAACCCGGGCGACGCGGCCTCCCGCGCGGTCATCGTCCGCTGCGGCTCGGGAACCCCGACGATCAACGTCGACGGTCCCGCACCACGCAAGTGAACGCCGCATGC
>JAKDLQ010000184.1 GCA_030452775.1 Micrococcales bacterium
CGCCAAGGAGCAGCTGGCCAAGAGCTCGAGCGAGCTGGTCTCCTCACAGGATGCGCTCGACGCCTACGCTGCCGAGGTATTCCAGGGCGGCGGCGTCGACTCGCAACTCGATCTCGTCTTCGGCGCCACCTCTGCGCAGGACTTCGCCGACAAGCTGCTCATGGCCGACACCGCGAGCGAGGTCGCCACTGACACGATCGACAAGCTCGCGACGAGGCGGGCCGACAACACGTCGACGCGCAGCTACCTCACCGCCGTCCGCCGGGAGGTCGCCGAGCTCAAGCGCCAGGCGGCGCTGGCGCTGCGACAGCGCGAAGCGGCTACCGCGGCCGCGACCTCAGCCAAGGAGCAGGCCGTCGTCGCCACGAACAACGCGGCGACCGCTCGCACCAACGCGGCCTCGGCCAAGTCGGCCCTCGACACGCTTCAGACCCAGCAGAGCACCTATGCCGGCGAGCTCAACACACAGAAGGCGAGCGAGCAACGGGACCTGGCCTCGGCGCGGGCCGAATCCGACAAGCTCAAGGCGATCCTCGTCGAGCGCGCCCGCCTGGCCCGCATCGCCGAGGCGAAGCTCCGGGCGCAGCGGGCGAAGGCCGCCGCAGCAGCCAAGAGGGGCAAGCGGTACACGAAGCAGGTGCCCCTGGTAGCCCCACGCCGGGGGGCGGCCCCGACCGCCGCCCGCGACAGGACGCCGTCCAACTTCCTCAGCCATCCCGCCAATGGACCCACGACCTCAGGCTTCGGGATGCGCTGGCACCCGGTCCTGAAGAAGTGGATGCTCCACGACGGCCTCGACTGGGCAGTCGCCTGCGGCAGCCCGGTCTACGCCGCGGCCAACGGCCAGGTCATTCGATCCGGATTGCAGTCGAGCGGCTGGGGCAACCAGGTGCTCATCGACCATGGCATCCGCCGTGGCGTCGACCTCGTGAGCAGCTACAACCACCTGAGCAGGATCGTCAAGTTCGGCGGGCACGTGAACCGCGGCCAGCTCATCGGCTACTCCGGCACGACCGGATACTCGACCGGCTGCCACCTGCACTTCGGCACCTACGAGGACGGCACCCCGGTCAACCCTCGACGCTGGCTCTGAGTCTCTGATGCTCTACCGTTGATTCACCGCCACGGCCACTGCCACGTGGCCCGGGAGCCAGCGGGGCGGCATACGAGAAGGGATGTCCGGTGCCGAAGGAGAAGGGCCGATCGCTCATCGCGAGCAACCGCAAGGCCCGCCACGACTACCACATCGAGGACACCTACGAGGCGGGCATCGCCTTGTCGGGCACCGAGGTCAAGGCGCTGCGCATGGGTCGGGCCTCGCTCGTCGACGGCTTCGCGATGTTCAGCGGCGACGAGCTCTACCTCGAGAACGTCCACATCCCCCAGTACCTCAGCGGCACGTGGACCAACCACGCCCCGCGACGCCGGCGCAAGCTGCTGCTGCATCGCGCCGAGCTGACCAAGATCGCGCACAAGACCCGCGAGAGCGGCCGGACGATCGTCCCCTTGTCCCTCTACTTCAAGGACGGGCGCGCCAAGGTGGAGATTGCCCTGGCGACCGGTAAGAAGGAGTACGACAAGCGGCACGCCCTTCGAGAGCGGCAGGATCGGCGCGAGGCCGAACGCGCCCTGAGCGCGGCCCGTCGCCGATGAGCGGCACTCAGGGCGCGTTCGGCGCCGCACCGTCTGCACGGACAGGGGATCAGATGCACACGACGACGTCGAGGCCGACCCGCGATCGCCGCATCGGCATGCTGCTCGCGCTCCTGGTGGCCGGCGCCTTCCTCGTCTTCGGGCCCGCCACCGGAGTCGCACGCGCTGCCGGAGACGAGGCCATGACGTCGTATGCCGCCGTCTACGACCTCCAGCGCGATGGAAGCGTCGAGGTCACCGAGACGATCCGGTGGCGCTTCCCCAGCGGTGCCGAACGGCACGGGATCTTCCGCAACATCGTGGTCCGCATGGGCTACAACGACGAACCGGACCGCTACCGCTACTACGACCTGACCGACGTCGACGTGTCGAGCCCGAGCGGAGCCCCGGACGAGTTCCGGGTGAGCGATAACGGGGCGAGCAAGGAGATCCGCATCGGCAGCCCCAGCGAGTACACGAGCGGCACGCAGGAGTACGTGTTGCGGTACACCCTGCACAACGTCCTTAACCCCATCGCCGGCAAGGACGGCGCGGAGAACACCGTCGAGTTCCACTACAACGTCTTCGGCTCCAACGAGATGACCCAGCGCGACCGGGTCACCGTGACGGTCAACGCACCGGCCGCCTCGACCGACGTGCTGTGCTTCCGCGGCGAGCGGGGCAGCACCGACACGTGCACCGCCACGGCCGGGTCTCCGACCCGGTACTCCGCCGACAACCTTGGCCCCGGCCAGGCGATGACCGTCATCGGACAATATCCGGCCAGCGCTTTCGACGATCCGCAGCCCGACGTGCGCTCGGGGAGCGCCGGCGAGGGCGCCGAATCCGAGGCGGCACCGGCGGTCAACGCGGCGGCCTACGCCGGGGGGATCGCCGCGCCGCTCATCGCCGCTGCGGTGATGGGCACGCTCGTCTGGACGAGGGGACGCGACGAGAGGTACGCCGGAGTGACTCCGGGGCTGTCCCCGTCTGTCATGGACGGCGGCGCGGGCGGCGGCGGCGGTCCGGGAGGCGTGGCGGCACCCACGACCCGGGGAGGCAAGCAGGCCATCGCCGTCCAGTTCACGCCGCCCAAGGGCGTGCAGCCGGGCATGGTCGGCACCATCATCGATGAGACGGCCAACCCCATCGACGTCTCGGCGACCGTCATCGACCTCGCGGTACGCGGCTTCCTCCAGATCGAGGAGAAGGGCAGTTCGGGGCTGTTCAGCCGCACCGACTGGACCCTGACCCGGATCGACCCGCCGGAGGGTGAGCGGCTGCTGCCGTACGAACGCACCGTGCTCGAGGGGATCTTCTCCGGCCGCGGCGACCAGGTCGACCTGTCCGAGCTCAAGAACCACTTCGCCAGCACCATGAAGACGGTCCAGAGCCAGATGTACCGCGAGGTCGTCCAGCGCGGCTGGTTCCGCTCGTCGCCGCGGGCCCAGCGCGGCATCTGGCAGGGTCTCGGTGTCGTCGTGGCCGGGCTCGGCGCTCTCGTCCTCTTCTATGGCCAAGGTGCCATGTCGGTGCTGCTCGGCCACGGGTTCAGCGGCGGGACCGCGCTCGGCGTCGGGCTCCTGCTGTCCGGCGCGATCATCTGGGTCCTCGGCGGCAAGATGGCCGCCAAGACGGGCGAGGGCTCGGCCGTGCTCGCGCAGTCCCTCGGCTTCAAGGAGTATCTGACGACCGCCGAGGCCGGCCAGATCGCCTTCGAGGAGGCGAGCAACATCTTCAGCCGCTACCTGCCCTACGCGGTCGTGTTCGGTGTCGCCGACCGCTGGGCGAAGACGTTCGCCGAGGTCGCGAGGGCGGCCGAGGCCGCGAACCAGTCACTCATCATGCCAACGTGGTACATCTGGAGCGGCAATGTCTTCCCGGACTTCGGGGGTATCGCGAACGGGGTCGAGAACTTCTCGACGACGTCCACCGGCACGTTCACCTCGACGCCTGGCAGCTCGGGCGGATCGGGCTTCTCCAGCGGGGGCGGCTTCAGCGGCTCCGGTGGCGGCGGGTCCTCCTCGGGCTCGTGGTGACCGCCAGGCGATGGTGACCGCGAGGCGATGGTGACCGTCAGTCGATGACGGCGAGCAGGTCGCCGCCCTCGACCTGCTGATGAGCGCCGATCGCGACGCGGGTGACGGTGCCGCCGACGGGGCTGGTGATGTTGGCTTCCATCTTCATCGCCTCGATCGTCGCGACGACCCCGCCGGCCGCGACGTCCTCCCCCTCCGCGACGGCGAGCGTGACGACGCCCGCGAACGGTGCAGCGACCTGGCCGATCACGCCGGGATCGGCCTTCTCGGCCGCCTTCACGTCGGCCTCGATGGAGCGGTCTCGCACCTGGATCGGGCGAAGCTGACCGCCCAGGGTGCACATCACGGTGCGCATGCCCTTGTGGTCCGCCTCGCCGATTGCCTGGACACCGATGAGCAGGCGCTTGCCCGGCTCGATCTCGACGTCGTACTCCTCGCCATGCTCGAGGCCGTGGAGGAACTCGACGGTGCCGAGGACCGAGAGGTCGCCGTAGGAGTCCCGGGACGCACGGTAGTCCTTCGTCGGTCCCGGGAAGAGCAGCTCGTTGAGCGCCCGCCGGGGCTCGGCCGACAGCCCCGACTCCTGCTCCGGGGTGAGCTCGGTGAGCCGGGGCTTGGCCCGGCGCCCGGCGAGCGCCTTGGTCCGGAACGGTTCCGGCCAGCCACCCGGAGGATCGCCGAGCTCGCCGTTGAGGAAGCCGATCACCGAGTCGGGGATGTCGTAGTGCTGAGGGTCGGCCTCGAAGGCGGCTGGGTCGGCATCGGCGCCGACGAGAGCGAGGGCCAGGTCTCCGACGACCTTGCTGCTCGGGGTGACCTTGACGAGATTGCCGAGGATCCGGTTCGCCGCGGCATACATGTCCTCGATCGACTCGAAGCGATTCCCCAGCCCCAGGGCGATGGCCTGCTGGCGCAGGTTGGACAGCTGGCCGCCCGGGATCTCGTGGACGTAGACCCGGCCGGTTGGGGATGCGAGGCCGGACTCGAAGGGTGCGTAGAGCAGGCGCGCGGCCTCCCAGTAGGGCTCGAGGGAGAAGACGTGGTCGATGTCGAGCCCGGTGGGCCGATCGGTGCCATCGGTGGCCGCGACGAGGGCCGACAGGGACGGCTGGCTCGTCGTGCCGGCCATCGTCGCGGTCGCCGCGTCGACCGCGTCGACCCCGGCATCGATGG
>JAKDLQ010000185.1 GCA_030452775.1 Micrococcales bacterium
CGGCCCCACGGCCGCGCGGTCCCCACTCGAACTCTTCATTGCCGTCCATGCTGGTCCTCCTCGAGAGTGGTGCGACATGCGAACAGTGGCGATATAGCAACGATATATCGGTAGGACGGGTGAGTCCATCGAGATTTCTGCCGTCCCGTTGAAGGGAGCCGGGGATCGGGCTAGCGTGCAAGGGGCAGGCGCGACATCGTCGTGGAGGGTAGGTGCGCGTGGGGACTGGTCAGGCGAGTCGTCCGGCGGGCTCGGACGGCGGAACTGCGTCCGGGGAGCGGCGCACCGTGCGACTTCCCTGGGCGCTGGCGTCCGCCCCGAGGATTCGCAAGGTCGTCGTGCAGGATCTGCTCGACCGCGGGATCACCCCAGATGTCATCGAGGAGGCCGAGTGCGTCGTCAGCGAGCTCGTGGCGAACGCCGTCCGGCACGCGCATCCGCTCCCTGACGGATCGATCCGCGTGCACTGGAAGGTGAAGAGCAACGTCGTCGAGGTGGAGGTCTCAGACGGCGGAGGACCGACCGAACCACGCCCCGCGCCACCCACCACCTGGGGCTCTGGCGGCCGCGGCCTGCGCATCGTGCGCTCGCTCGCCCACGAATGGGGCGTCATCGACGATGGCACCGGACGCACCGTGTGGGCCTCGCTCGGGGGCCCCTCCCGTCGTCGGAGCCATTGATCCGCCCGCCACTAGGGTGACGCCATGGGTAAGGCTTCTCGACGTCCGCGCACGCGACGCGCCGACCGCGCCGACCGCGCCGACCGCGCCGCAGGTCCGGCTCCGGCGCCCTTCGTCACGCGCCCCTTCGAGGGGCTGCCGGGCGAGACCGACTGGGTGGCGATGCGTGAGATCGTCCCGGCGGCGACCGCGACGGTCCGATTCGCCGCGGGCCGCGCCCCTGCGCAGGCGCCCGAGGAGGTGACGATCGCGACCGTGCTGCCGCTCGCCTGGCCTGCGCTGCACCGCGCCTCGGGAGAGGTCCTCGTCGGGATCCAGTCCGGCGACATCGGAGGTGATCCGAGCCGCGACATCGCCTCGGCCATCACGTATGCCGTCGCCGTGCCCCCTGGCGCTCCCGTCGAGACCCTGCCGCTCTCGACCAGCGAGACCATCCGGCTCCAGGACCTCCTCGATATGCAGACGCCGTTCGAGGCCACGGTGCACGACGGATTCGACTTCTGGGTCGAGGATGCCGGCCTCGACGCCGACGGGCGGGCCTCGCTCGAGCGTGCCAACGACTCGGCCATCCCGACGGTCAAGCTGAACTCCGCGCCGTCCTGCTATTGGTGCCGCATCGGCGAGCGCACCTATGTCCGCTGGGTGCTGCCGCACGACGAGGACACCTCGACCCGCGCCCTGGCCCGCCTGCACGCCTCCGGGGCGAGCGCCCTGGGCGAGTCGGGTCGGCTGCTCGGCTGCTTCCGCTCCAGCGGGCTGCTCATCCCGGTGTGGGAGGTCGCCGCCGCAGCCGAGGCGGATGCATTCGAGGCTGCCGTCGCGCAGCTGGCGACCCGGATCGAGTCCGCCGCCGCCCGGACCGATCCGCTCGATGCCGCCGAGCGCGGCGCCAAGGCCGGCCTGACCAACCGCCAGGTCACGCTGCGCTGATGCTCTCCGTTGTGGCGGTCATCCCGGCGAAGGACGAGGCTGCCCGGATCGGCGCCACCATTCGTGCCGTCCAAGGGATCGAGGGCGTCGCCGCGGTCATCGTCGTCGATGACGGCTCGAGCGACGCGACGGCCCGGATCGCGGCGGATGCCGGCGCGGAGGTGGTCCGGCACGCTCGCAACCACGGCAAGGCGGACGCGCTGATGAGCGGGCTGGGGCGCATGGGCGGGCTGCGCCGCGTCGGTCGGATCGCCCCCGAGACGGCGGCGCTGTTCGTCGATGCCGACCTCGAGGAGTCCGCCTCCGCGGTCGCCCGGCTGGTGACGCCGGTCGCCGAGGGCACGGCGCACCTGAGCATCGCTATCGTGACCCGGCAGCAGGGCTCCGGCGGCGGTCGCGGCCTCGTCGTCGGCCTCGCTCGCCGTGGCATCGAGGACCTGACCGGGTGGGCACCGGTTCAGCCACTGTCCGGCATGCGGTGCCTGTCCCCGGCGGCGATCGACGCCGCCATTCCGTTCGCCCGCGGGTGGGGTGTCGAGGTCGGCATGACGATCGACGTGCTCCACGCCGGCCTGAGCATCATCGAGGTGCCGTGTGAGGTGCACCATCGGGTCACCGGGACGGATTGGCGGTCGCAGGCGCACCGGGGCGCGCAGTACCGTGACGTCGCGCTCGCGCTCGCGGTGCGCCGAGTGCGGCGCCGCCTCGCTCGGCGCTGACCCGGCGGCATACGGCCCTGTGGACAGAGGGGCCACTCGACTGGGGGAGGAGGTCAGCGCTGGCGGGCCCGCGCGACCAGGTCGAGGCAGACGGCGGCGACCATGACGAGCGGCACGGTGATGATCAAGACGACGGGCGGGATCGCCGCGCCGGAGTCGTTGGTGACAAAGCCGATGACCGCCAGCACCACGACGGCGAGCAGACCGTGTCGCAGCAGCGGCGCATGAGCCACCAACCGCGCGAAGGGCGCGGTGCCGAACGCGCCCGGCCGGATGAGGACCACCGCAACGAGCGCGAGCACGGCGAGCACGACGACGAGCAGGGCGGGCTTGGCGACGAGCAGCTCGACGTTCTGCATGAGCTTGCGTCGGACGACCTCCCAGGCGTCGCCGTCGAGCAGGGTCTGCACGAACCGTCCCGGATGTGAGCGCTGCCCAGGAGGTCTTCGCCAGTCGAGGTAGGACACGCCGCCGACGAGCAGCGCGGCCGCGACGACGATCGCCGCGACGCTGCCAAGGCTCGGGCGGACACCGGCGATGGCGAGCAGCAGCAGGCCGAGCGCGGGGACGAGCGCGATCGGCCCACCGAAGTCCGCCCCCCACGCCGGGAGCGCATCGACGGCGAGGGCGCAGGCGCCGATGACCGATGCCGACACGAGGGCCGCCGCCGGCGCTTCCCGGCGGAGCAGGGCATGAGCGAGGGCGGCGATAAGGAGCAGGACGGCCGGGGCATACAAGGCGAACGCGACATTGCCCATCCCGTAGAACCGGCCCCCGATGAGCGGCTGAAGTCCGAACACCGAGGCGGTCTGCAGGTGCGACCCACTCATCACGTCGACGCCGATGACGCCGGCGGTGATGCCGGCCAGCGCAGCCATCGGCCCGAGCGCCGAGCCGGCCCACGGCCCGCGCAGGCTGATGGCGGCCAGCCCCGCGCTGATGATCATGACCACCCCGATGAGAAGCGCGACGAGCGCCCACGTGGTGCTCGACCATCGCCACCACGGCACGAGGTTGGCGAGGAAGGTCGCCGCCGGCATCGCAGCGGTGAGCGCAGCGACGACGCCCGCGAGTCGCACCATCCGCGACCGGGTGAGTCGGGTCTGCCAGGGCCGGGCTTGTCGCTGGGCTTGTTGCTGGGCTCGTTGCCAGACCATTGCCAGCGCGAGCAGGAGCAGCGCCGCGCCGACGAGCCAGATCACGAGGAAGGGGGTGACGACGCGGCGCATGGCCTCGGTCCTCGACTCGAGATCGGTGAGCGCGGTCAGCTTCGCCTCGGCGCTCGCCTCGCTGGAGCTCGCGCTCGGTCGGACCGTGAGGGCCCGGCCCCCGATGCTCTCGACCGGCCTCGCCCCGCCGCGAGCGAGGATCGTGGCGGTGACATCGGACAGTTGTGCCACGCCGTCAAGGCGGGTGGAGGCCGACGCGAGCATTCCCGGGGCATAGTGCGGCCCCGTCGCGGCGAGGAGCCGCAGCCCCTCCTGCATGCCGCCGCCCATGGCGGGGTCGGCGGGCAGGTCGCTCACCCCCACGACGATGACGTCGGCACCCGCCGGTGCGGCACCCAGGACCCGAGCCAGGCGCCGCTCCACTGCGGCGGCCTGTGCGACCCCTGCGACCTCTGCGACCTGTGCGATTCCTGCGGCCTCTGAGGCCTCTGTGGCCGGGTCGGCCGGCGTTCCCTGGCCGACGGTCAGCGCGCCGATGTCGACGAGGGCCACCGGGCACCTCGCCAGGTCGTGGCGCAGCCTCGTGGCCTCGAACGGCGCGTAATGCGCGACGCGATCGTCCGAGGTCGCGGCTGCCAGTGCGGCCCCGGGACCGACCGCCTGCACGCAGGTCCGCACCTTCGCGAGGCTGTCCCCGAGCAGTCCGAGCAGGGCGTGATGGGGCCCGGCCCGGCTGGCCCGCGCGATCGCCTCGAATCCGGTGACGCGATAGCCGCTCGTCGCGTCGCCACTCACCGGGGGCAGCCCCCCACAGCCGGTCCCGGCGGCTTGCGTGCCCTGAGTGGCGACGGACTGCGTGCCGGCCGCCTCACCAGCCCCCAGGGTCGCCCAGCCGTCCGTGGGGCAGGTGACAGCGCCCATCGCCTTGACCGAGACGGTGGCGGTCGCACCATCGCGCAACAGGCCCCAGAGGAGCGGGGTGCCGGCGGCCGAGACATCGCTCCAGGACAGCCCCTCGACCCCCACGACGACGAGCGACTCGCCCGGCCGCGGCGAGACGGTGGGGGCCACCGAATAGGTCGGACGAGCGAACCAGGCGAGGACCAGTCCGGCGACGAGCACCACGAGAGCGACCGTGAGCGACTTGACCGGGTGCCGACGGATCACGCCCCGAGCCTACGCATCGTCTCAGCATCGGCTGGGACGATGCTGAGACGGGCCGGACGCGGCATCCCTGGGCGCACTACCCTTGCCGATCGTGAGCGAGGCGACCCCGACCACCGTGGCCATCGCCGTCGTCCGCCACGCCGCGTCCGGTGACCTGGGGCCGGGTCTCCCGCGG
>JAKDLQ010000186.1 GCA_030452775.1 Micrococcales bacterium
TGGCGCTGGTCTGTGCAGCACTCGGCATGGTGGCCCGGCGCCGGGTCACGGTCGGTCTAGTGGGGTTTGCGCTGCTCGGGGCGATCGGTATCGGCGCGGTGCTCTCCCGGCCCGGCGCTGCGGTCCTCGATGCCGTGCCGACCCTGCTCGGGACGATCGTGGGCGTGTGGTTCCTCTGGGCCACGACCGACGTCCCGCCGCTGCCCTCCTCGGGTCTGAGCCGCCGGTGGATCGTCGGGGGAGCCGTCGGTGCGGTCGCGGCCTATCTGGGCAACATGCTCTCGGCCAGCTCGACGGCCGCGACGGCATCCCGTGCGGCGGCCGCGGCCCCCGACGTGCCGCTCGACGTGGGCACGCGGGTCACCATCCCTCCGGGTGCCGACCTCAAGATCTCGGGGGTGGCCCCGTTCGTCTCTCCGAACGCCGGCTTCTACCGGATCGACACCGCGTTCGTCGTGCCTCGCCTGGACGCGAACACGTGGCGGCTCAAGGTCACCGGGATGGTCGAGCACGAGGTCGAGCTGGACTGGGCGACCTTGCAGTCCAAGGAACTCCAGGAGGCCCTGGTCACCTTGTGCTGCGTCTCCAACGATGTCGGCGGCGACCTCATCGGCAACGCGATCTGGACGGGGTGGCCGGTCCGGGAGCTGCTCAAGCTGGCCGGGCCGAAGCCGGGCGCGGACATGGTCCTGCAGACGAGCGCCGACGGCTGGACGTGCGGCACCCCCCTCGGGGCCCTCACCGACGACCGCAACGCCCTGCTGGCGATCCGGATGAACGGCGAGCCGCTGCCCTTCGAGCACGGCTTCCCGGTGCGCGTCGTCGTGCCGGGCCTCTATGGATACGTGTCCGCGTGCAAGTGGGTCACCGAGCTCAAGGTGACCACGTTCGCCGCCGACGCCGGCTACTGGACGCCGCGCGGCTGGTCCGCGAAGGGGCCGGTCAAGACCGCGTCGCGCATCGACGTGCCTGGCTCCGGCGCCGCTGTCCCGGCCGGCACAGTCGCGATCGCCGGAGTGGCCTGGGCGCAGCACCGTGGCATCTCCGCCGTCGAGGTGCAGGTCGACGACGGGCCTTGGGCCTCGGCCCGGCTCGCGGTGGATGCGTCGATCGACGCCTGGCGTCAGTGGGTGTTCGAGTGGGATGCCGTTCGCGGCAGCCACGACATCAGGGTGCGGGCCACGGATGGGACCGGCGCCGTCCAGACCCCGATCGAGGCGCCCCCCGCGCCAGATGGTGCCTCCGGGTACCACTCGGTGACAGTCCGCGTCGACTGAGAACGATGAGGCCGAACGAGGGGCACGATCGTGAAGTGATGCGCCTACGGGCCGCGACGGCCGGCGACCAGGGCCTCCTGGCCCGGGCGACTCTGGGAAACGTGAACTGGAACGGGCCGCGCTTCACTGCCGACCAGGTCCGCACGAACCCTCACCTCTGGCACTACGTCGCCTGTTGGCCCGGCCCGGGCGACTTCGGATACGTCGCTGAAGACGAGGCGGGCGCCTGGATAGGCGTGGCCTGGCTCAAGCACTTCTCCTCCCGCACCCCCGGCTACGGTTTCATCGATGAGACCATCCCCGAGCTGAGCATTCACGTCATCGCGTCGCAGCGGGGCCGGGGGGCGGGTACGCGGTTGCTGGTGGCAGTCATTGACGAAGCCCGACGTCGGCTACTGCCCGGCATCAGCCTGAGCGTGGAGCCCGGCAACCCCGCGCTGCGGCTTTACACCAGACACGGATTCGCCCCCGCCGGACCCGACCACGATGCAAGCACCTGCCTGCTGGCCTTCGGCGCGTAGGATGCCCGACCCTCGACCAGGTCCGGCCCGGCGCCCGACGGCATACGGTCGAGTGCTCGGTGCACGCCGCCCGCGATCCCGCACTCGCGCGCAATATCCTCGCCAATGCCTTGGACTCGGACTTGCCCAGTGACCAGCATCGGCCTGCACCGATCGGAGGCTGACCGGCGATGAGGAGAGCACGCTCCATCGCGCCCGCGTTGGTGGCCGGCGCCCTGGGTGGCGCGACGGTGGCCCAACTGCGGCGCATGGAGTGTGAGTACGCCCGGACGGAGACGCTGTCCCCGAACACCGTTGTGACGATGTATGCCGCGCACGGCGCCTACGCTGCGGCCCTGGTCTGGGCCGGCCGCCGACGAATCTGGCCCGTTCGGTTGCCTACGCGTTCTGCGCGCATCGTCGGCGCATCGTCGATCGCCGTCGGCGGCGGCGTCGCTCTCGCCGGAGCGCGCCCTTTCGACTCCGGAGCGCAGATATCGGGCATCGAGGGGGGCAACCTGCACGCGGTGACGCGCAACACGAGAGGCTTGCGACACGTCGATGATCTGCGCGGACTTGCGCGCGTGCCATGATCAGCCGATGCGGGAAGCGGAGCGTCCGTCCGGCGCGATGGCCGGATACGACGCGCGGTTGACCACGCCCGAGAACTACCGTCGCTGGGCGCTGCAGGCTGACGGTCGATCACCTCCCTACGCGATGCTGGCGGCGCAGGTCGCGCAGGATCCCCAGGTGCTGTCGTTCCTCGAGAGGCTCCCCGAGACCCGGCGCCAGCCCAACCTGCTCTTCGCCGCGGCCCGCTACCTGCTGGGCAGGCCCGCGGACCTCGCGGCGCTGCGCGAGCTGATCGCAGGGCGCCCGGCCGAGTTGACCGCCGTGATGCGGTCGCATCGCACCCAGACGAACGAGGCCGCCCGCTGCGCGACGCTGCTTCCTGCCCTCTGCCAGCTCCCGGAGCCGCTCGCGCTCATCGAGGTCGGGGCCTCGGCAGGCCTGACATTGCTGCCGGACGTGTACTCCTACGACTATGCCGGCCGGCAGGTGCCGGGCACCGACCCCGAGGCGCCGACGCTGCGGTGCACGCCGATCGGTCCGGTCCCGCTGCCGGCCCGCACTCCGACGGTGACGTGGCGCGCCGGGATCGACCTCAACCCGCTCGATCCGGCGGATGCCGAGGACGCGCGCTGGCTCCAGTGCCTGGTGTGGCCGGCAGAGGGGGATCGCGACGAGCGGTTGCGCGGCGCGCTCGCGGCCGCTCGACGCCACCGACCCGTCGTGCATCGCGGCGACCTGCTCGACGATCTCGCAGGCGTCGCGGCCGCCGCCCCGACCGACGCCACCCTCGTGGTGTACCACTCCGCGGTGCTCGCCTACGTGGAGCCGAAGCGGCGGGCCGCATTCGCGGCCGCGGTACGCGACGTCGGGGCGCACTGGCTCTCGAATGAGGCACCCGGGGTGATCGGGCCCGTCGAGCCGATCCAGGCAGCAGCCGGCCGGCGATCCTTCGTGCTGGTCCGCGACGGGCACGAGGTGCTCGCCGCCACCGACTCTCACGGGACCTGGATCGCCTGGGCCGACTGACGACGAGGGGCGAAGGTCTGCCTCCATACCGCCCGCGCGTCTCCCGGCGGTCTCCAACTACAGTGGTGGCGGCGCGGACGTGGTGGAACTGGTAGACACGCAGGATTTAGGTTCCTGTGCCTCGGCGTGCGGGTTCGAGTCCCGCCGTCCGCACGCACCAAGCACCGATCCGACCGACGAAGGAGCCCTCGTGACCGCTCGACTCGAGCCTGGAGACCAGGCACCCGACTTCAGCCTGACGGACGACACCGGCAGCGCCGTCTCGCTCGGGGACTTCGCGGGTCGCAAACTCATCGCCTACTTCTACCCGGCGGCGATGACGCCAGGGTGCACGACCCAGGCGTGCGACTTCAGCGAGTCGCTCGAGTCCCTGCAGCGCGATGGCTACGAGGTCGTCGCCATCAGCAAGGACTCGCCAGACACGCTGGCGACGTTTCGTGAGCGGGACCACCTCACCATCCCACTGCTCTCCGACGAGTCGCTCGCGGCGCACCACGCCTACGGCGCGTACGGCGAGAAGAAGCTCTACGGCAAGACCGTCGAGGGAGTCATCCGCTCGACCTTCGTCATCGACGAGGACGGCGTCCTCACGCACGCGCTCTACAACGTCAGAGCGACAGGACATGTGGCCAAGCTGCGCCGCGACCTCGGCCTCGCCTCCTGAACACGCCGATCCGGTTAGAGTCGACCCAGTCGTCGAAAGGAATGACCATGGCAGACGCGACATCGGCCGCTGAGATCGAGCAGGAGCTCACGGCGACTCGCGCCCGGCTCGCGGGGACGGTCAACGAGCTGGCCTACCGGACCCAGCCACACGTGATCGCCGAGCGGCAGATGCAGGCGCTCAAGCGCAAGTTCGACCGGGCCACGCGAACGCCTGACGGCGACCTGCGCGTCGAACGGATCGGGGCGGTCGCCGCCGCGGGGGTGGCCCTGGTCGTCGTAGTCGTGTTGCTTCGCCGGCGACGTGACTGACGCAGCGTTCGAGGCACCGCGGCATACGGAAGGGTCGTGCCGAAGGCGGATCGGACACCCGCTCGGGGAGCGCACCGCCGCAGAGTGCGCAGAGTGCGCCGTCAGGGACTCGAACCCCGAACCCAGTGATTAAGAGTCACTTGCTCTGCCAATTGAGCTAACGGCGCGCCGGGGGGCAAGACTAGCAGCGCCCCCGACGGCGACAAAATCACTTGAGAGCGCCCGCAGTCACAGCGCCCCGGAGCCCGCGAGGAGCGACAGCGCCAGGCTGAGGACGACGGCGCCGATGATGACCAGGACCGTGATGCGTTGCACCTTCTTGTTCCCCGAGAGCATCGCCCCATTGTGTCGCATCGGCCTCGGACCTCGCGCGCCGGCCCGGGGCTTCGGATGCCCGAGGACATCGCAGTGGGGTGAGTGACGGGACTTGAACCCGCGGCCACCTGGACCACAACCAGGTGCTCTACC
>JAKDLQ010000187.1 GCA_030452775.1 Micrococcales bacterium
GCGAGCATCGTCCTGGACGGCGGCGCGACGGTCGGCGCTCTCGTCGCCGTCAACGCGGCAGGCTCGCCCGCCGACCCGCGCACCGGCATCCCGTATGCCGCTCACCTGGGCCTCGCCGGCGAGTTCCCCCCGCTGCGGCCGGCCCAACGGGCAGACCTCGAGGCGGCCGCGCGCGTCGCCGCGGCAGCACACGGGGAGCCAGCGGCAGGGCCGGGTCCGGCGACGCCGCTGGCTGTCGTCGCCACCGACGCGGCGCTGACCAAGTCGCAGTGCCAGAGGATGGCCGGGATCGGTCATGACGGCTTCGCGCGGGCGCTCAAGCCGGTGCATACCCTCTTCGACGGGGACACCGTCTTCGCGCTCGCGTCCGGCGAGCGAGGCGCCCCCGACCTCATCGAGGCGACCCTGCTCATGGAGGCCGGCGCCGACTGCATCGCGCGGGCGATCGTGCACGCGGTCCTCGCGGCCGAGTCGGTCGACCGTAGCGGCGAGGGTGGTCTCCTCGCGCGCTCCTGGCGAGAGGCCTTCCCGACGGCCTGGCGACCGGAGGGCTGAGCACGGTCCTGCCAGGTCGATGGCCGGGACCCGGGCTCCGGCACGTCCGTCGTTCGCGAGCCAGCGCAGCCTCAGCAGGGTCGTTGCAGCCCCGTGCACCCGCCGCCGCTCCTCAGTTGGATCAGGCCCAGTTGGGCGCGAGCTTGGCCTGCGCCGGCAGGATGTCCTGGGCCGTGATCAAGCCCGGCCAGTCGCCTTCATCGGGGGCTTGGCTAAGCTTGGCCAAGCACGCTACGATATGTACCGTGTTGGTGAATATCGGTCAAGCGAAGACGGACCTGTCGAAGTTGCTCGTGCGCGTGGAGGCGGGGGAGTCCGTCGTGCTCGCACGTGACGGCGTCCCGGTGGCGCGCTTGGTTCCCATCGACCTTCCCCTGTCGCCGGGCAAGCGCTTCCTTGCGGCCCGGGGCTCTCTCGCCGGTCGCATCTCGATAGGCGAGGAGTTTGAGTTCACCGAAGCCGAGCTCGACGAGATGATCGACGGATCGACGTGAGGCTACTGCTCGACACCCACGTGGTGTTGTGGGAGCTCGAGGGGTCGCGACACGTCTCGCCGGCAGCACGGGAGGCCATCGAGCAAGCGACAGAGCTTCTCTTCAGCGTCGTATCGTTTGCCGAGATCGGGGCGAAGGCCGCCGTCGGCAAGCTGTCCGTGCCGGGCGACCTGCGTGAGCAGGTCCAGCGAAGCGGGGTTCAGATCCTGCGCCTCGACGCCGAGCATGGGCTCGCGGTCGCAGACCTGCCGATGCACCATCGGGATCCGTTCGACCGGTTGCTGATCGCGCAGGCCCGCTCCGAGCGGCTCACCTTCGTCACTGCCGACCGCCGCATCGCTGCCTACGACGTGGCGCTGGTGGATGCAGGCTGAGCGCTCGTCCGCACTCGAATCGCTGCCAGCGCCCTACAGGACTGCGTCCGCTCCGTGACGGCGTGGCCGCAGAAGGCGGGCAAGGAACTGGACCCCGTCGACCGGATGCGCGATATAGGGCTCGATCGGCTCGAAGCCGTCTTCGTCATACAGGGCCCGCGCGGCCGTCATCGTGGGCAAGGTGGTCAGGACCAGCTGGCGGAAGCCACGATCGCGAGCCAGGTCCGAGGCCCGGTCCAGCAGCCGGCGACCCAGGCCGCCGGAGCGATGCTCTGGTCGGACGAAGAGGCGCCGGATCTCACCTCGGGAGATGTCCAGCGCCCGCACGCCGATGCAACCGACTGGCTCGCCGTTCTCGCGTGCGAGCAGCAGGAAGCCAGGTGAGGCGTAGAACGAGCGGAGCTGGACCAGCTCCGTGGCCATGTCATCGAATCAAGCGCACACGTCCGCGGCCGACGCATAGCCCTCGACGGCGCGGCGATACTGACCGAACAGCCGCCGCACCGCAGCGACATCCTCCTCGTCGTGTGCCACCTGCAGTGTTGCCATGTTCGCGACGTTACCTGACCTGCGGGCCGGGAACGTCCGCCCGCGCGCTTCTGATCGCATCGCTTCGCACTGACCGACAATTGGCCCCGTGGATGCGACAGGCCACTGACGAGCATGGCCGAGGTGCGCGTCCGCGGGCTGGGCGTGCAGCTACTCGACGGCCTCTTCCGCCTCACGGACCAGGAAGTCCGCCGACAGAGACTCGCGGGCCGCGGAATACCGGTCCTTCCACGCCTGTTGAAGGGCTGTAATTGAGTATTCAACTATTGAAGGAGCGCAGTATGGCTGCCGTCACCGCCGACACGATGACCCTGCCGCGCGTGAGCCGGGCCACCATCGAGGAACGTGAGCGCGTCGTCCTGGCCGTGTCTACGGCTCCGGCCGGCTTCGAGGGCGAGGGCTTCCCGGTGCGGCGCACGATGGCGGGCATCGACTACCGGCACCTCGATCCGTTCATCATGATGGACCACATGGGTGAGGTCGACTATGCGGCCGGCGAACCCAAGGGGACGGCCTGGCACCCGCACCGCGGCTTCGAGACGGTGACCTACCTCATCGAGGGCCAGTTCGTCCACCAGGACACCCACGGTGGTGGCGGGGTCATCACCGAGGGTGCGACGCAGTGGATGACCGCCGGAGCCGGACTGCTGCACATCGAGACCCCACCGGAGCGGCTCGTCGAGGAGGGTGGCCTCTTCCATGGCTTCCAGCTCTGGGTGAACCTCCCGGCCCAGGACAAGTTCACCGCGCCCGCCTACCAGGGGCTCGATGCCGGCCAGGTGCTCCTGCTGGCCAGTGACGACGGAGGCTCGCTGATCCGGGTCATCGCCGGAGACGTCGACGGGCACGTCGGGCCAGGGTCGACGCACACCCCCATCACTGTCGCCCACGCGTCGGTCAGCCCGGGCGGGCGGCTCTCCCTTCCGTGGCGGCGCAGCTTCAACGCCCTCGCCTACGTCATGGCCGGGTCGGGCACCGTCGGGGCCGAGGCACGTCCGATCCACGCCGGGCAGCTCGCGGTCTTCGGGGTCGGTGACCGGGTCACCCTCGCCGCGGACGAGACGCAGGACTCCCGAACGGCGGCGCTCGAGGTCATCCTTCTCGGCGGTGAGCCGATCCAGGAGCCAATGGTGCACTACGGACCCTTCGTCATGAACACGAAGGAGCAACTGGTCGCGGCCCTCGAGGACTACCAGGGCGGCCGACTCGGGACCATCCCGCCGGACGCGATCATGCCGCATGTACCGCGAGGGCGCCGCTAAGGCCGTATGCCGTTGGGCTGGTGAGCGCGCACTCCTCCACGAGTGGGCCGCTTCGCGCGATGACAGGTACGGTCGGCACATGCCACAGGTGAGCGCGGATCTGTGGGTCTCCGTCAGCACCGACACGGCGTTCGCCGTCCGTCGCTCGTCGACGACGATTCGAGTGGCCCCGTCATACACACCCCCCCGGGGGTATTTGGGGCACACGCGCCCAGGGGGGGTGGGTGACGGGGCCACTCGAGTCGAGGGGGTGTGGAGCGCGCGGTCGTCTGGCAGTCTGGACGGGTGGACTGCGTCTTCTGCTCGATCATCGCCGGTGACCTTCCCGCCGACATGGTGCTCGACGAGCCCGACGTGCTCGGCTTCCTCGACCGCCGGCCGGTCTTCAAGGGCCACGTCCTGCTCGTCACTCGCGAGCACGTGCCGACCCTGCTCGACCTGCCCCCACGCCTGCACGCCGATGTCCTGGCCGGCACCCAACGGCTCGCCCGGGCGGTCGTCGACGGGCTGGGCGCCCAGGGCAGCTTCGTCGCGGTCAACACCGTCGTGAGCCAGTCCGTGCCGCACCTGCACGTGCACGTCGTGCCCCGGACCAAGGGCGATGGCCTGCGCGGCTTCTTCTGGCCGCGCCGGCCCTACGCCTCACCCGAGGAGTCGGCCGACTACGCGGCCCGGTTGCGAGCGGCCCTGCCCGCCTGATGGTCGCCGCCCCGCGGACGCCGGTGAGCGCGACGAGGATGACGACCTGATCTGATCAGGCCAGTCGCAGCCCCGCGGACGCCGGTGAGCGGCATACGTCATCGCAGCACCAGCGTGTCGGAGCCGTCGAGCGTTTGCACTCTCAGGGGGAGAGTGCCAATAATGGCGTTAGCACTCCTCATGTGGGAGTGCCAGTTCTGGGCCGTATGTCGAGGTGCGGGTCGAGCAGTGACGTGAGCTGCCCGAGACCGTGCCGTCCGTCGCGGGCGACAGCCGGACCGCCACCAACGTTTCGTGTGGGAGGAACCACCCGAATGTCCAAGATGATTGCATTCGACGAAGAGGCGCGCCGCGGCCTCGAGCGAGGGATGAACATCCTCGCCGACGCCGTCCGGGTGACGCTCGGCCCCAAGGGCCGCAACGTCGTCCTGGAGAAGAAGTGGGGCGCGCCCACGATCACCAACGACGGCGTCTCCATCGCCAAGGAGATCGAGCTCGACGACCCCTACGAGAAGATCGGCGCTGAGCTCGTCAAGGAAGTTGCCAAGAAGACCGACGACGTCGCCGGTGACGGCACGACGACGGCGACCGTGCTCGCCCAGGCGATGGTGAAGGAAGGGCTGCGCAACGTGGCCGCCGGCGCCAACCCGATGGCCCTCAAGCGCGGCATCGAGCAGGCCGTCGACGCCGTCACGGCCACACTGCTCGAGCAGGCCAAGGAGGTCACGACGAGGGAGCAGGTCGCCTCGACCGCGAGCATCTCCGCGGGCGACACCGAGATCGGTGACCTCATCGCCGAGGCGATGGACAAGGTCGGCAAGGAAGGCGTCATCACCGTCGAGGACTCCAACA
>JAKDLQ010000188.1 GCA_030452775.1 Micrococcales bacterium
CCGGGGTGAGGACACGAGCGAGGGACGAGTGAGGCCCGGAGCGCAGGGTAGAGGCTCGGCGGACAGCACGAGCATCGACCTCGGACTCGACACGTTCGGCGACATCGCGGTCGGCCCGGACGGCGCGCCCCTGCATCCGGCGCTTGTCATCCGGGAGGTTCTCGCCGAGGGCGAGTTGGCAGATCGTCTCGGCCTCGACTACTTCGGCGTCGGCGAGCACCACCGGGGCGACTTCGCCATCTCCGCGCCGGAGACGTTGCTCGCCGGGCTGGCGGGGCGTACCGAGCGGATCACACTCGGCTCGTCGGTGACGGTCCTTGGTGCGGACGACCCGATCCGGGTGTTCCAACGTTTCTCGACACTCGATGCGATCTCGCGGGGGCGTGCCGAGATCACCGTCGGACGTGGGTCCTTCATCGAGGCGTTCCCGCTCTTTGGCCTCGACCTGCAGGACTACGAGAGGCTCTTCGACGAGAAGCTGAACCTGTTGGCCGAAGTCGCCAGGGAAGGGCCGGTGCGGTGGCAGGGGTCGATCCGCCCACCCGTTGACGTCGAGCGTGTCCAGCCGGGAACGGAGTCCGGGGTGCTGCCCATCCGGGTCGGGGTCGGTGGGACCCCGGAGTCGGTCGTCCGGGCCGCGCACTATGGCTTCCCGATCGTCGTCGCGATCATCGGCGGCGACACGCAGCAGTTCCTGCCGCTCGTCGATCTCTACCGACGAGCCGTCACGGAGATGGGCCGGGAGGAGCTGCCGGTCGCTGTTCATTCACCCGGGCACGTCGCGGCCAGTGACGAGCAGGCACGCGAGGAGTTCCTTCCCCACTTCGTGCCCCACATGAACACCATCGGCCGTGAGCGGGGGTGGCCGCCGATGACGGCGGAGCAGGCTGCTCGCCAGATCGGGCCCGGTGGGGCGCTCTACTGCGGCTCGCCCGAGACCGTCGCGGCCAAGATCGTGGATACCGTGCGCCTGCTGGGGGCCTCGCGCTTCCAGCTGAAGTACTCGGCCGGGACGCTACCGCACGAGCACCGGATGGAGTCCATCCGGCTCTACGCCGAGCAGGTCGCACCGAGGGTGCGAGAGCTCCTGGCCGACTGACGCAGTATCGCCCGGTCATCTCCTCCACCGACGACCGTTGGTCCGCGAGGTCGCCCGGACTGAGGGAAGCTGAGCACACCGGCCCGATCCACGATCGGGCCGCAGCGACCAATGGTCGTTCGAAGCGGTGGTCCGGGCGCGGAGTGGGCCGGACGGGTGCGGAGTGGACGGGTGCTCAGTGGGGCCGGGGCGCAGTGGACGGGTGCTCCGTGGGCCGGGCGACCGTCAGGCGATGGTGATGCGCGAGGAGACCTGGCGCCGCTCGGTGAGCCCACGCAACCGCCCGCGAGCGTGGTCCCGGACCGCCCACGGGTCGAGGGTGTTGACGTAGATCTTGGTCCCGCCCTCGAAGCCGGCCAGAGTCGAGACCCGCCACTTGAGGACTGCGCGCAGCGGCATCGGCAGGTCGAGCGAGGGCGGCTTGTGGTGCCATTCCTCGTTGCTCGGGACCCCGACACCGGTGGCCGCATGGCAGACGTGCAGCACGTCGGAGAAGTCCCGCACCTCATCGTGGGTGAGCTCCCACGGGCAGCGGTCGACGACGAGCGAGTGGGCCTCGAGCGACGGGAAGCGGTGCCCGATGCCGACGAACGCGACGGCGGTGGGAGTGCGCGCGATGACGAGACCCTGCTCTGCGGCATACGTCGGGCCCCATCGTTCGTAGAGGTCCGGCTCGGTGTGCAACCGGGCGGACTCGCGCTCGATCTGCACGCCGAGCTCGTCGATGGCAACGACCTGCTTGTGCAGGTGGTCGAAGGACGCGCCGCCGGGCCGGAGCCAGTTCTGGAAGACGCTGACGTAGCGGGCGGCGGGGTTGTCGTGATAGAGGTCGCGCATCGCGCGGATCGCGAGACCGGTGTAGGCGTCATGCTCGTCCGGGGTCAGGGTGCCGGAGCCGGCGAGCTGGGTGTCCAGTGTGGCGTCCTCGACGAAGTGCCGCCGGGCGACGATGACCTGGTGGTTGCCGGCGAAGAGCCCCACCGCCTCACGGTGCAAGTCGGCCTCGGAGAGCGGCTCGGGATCGACGCCGACGGCGCCGCGGCCTCGCATCCGGATCGTCGCCAGCCGCGCGATGTGCGAACGGCCGGCGGCAGTGGCGAGGTAGGCCTCGCGGTGGGCCCGTGACTCCGGCGTCGGCACGTAGCCGTGCGTCAGGTGCCAGTAGTCGTAGGTGAGGATCTCGAAGAGGTTGGGAATGAGGCGAAACTCCGCTGTCGTATCGTCCACCTCCTCCGCGAGGACGCCGCGCAGCTCGCGCCACCCGTCGCCGGAACGGACCAGCCGGGCGACCTCCGGAGTCGTCTCGAGCTTGCGGGCGGGGCAGAACGCGCAGATCCGATCGGCGTCGTCCGGGTCGACCGCCAGGGGCACGGGAACGACGTGCTCGAGCGGTCGAGAGCTGCGCCCCGGAAGGGTCCAGACCTTGGTGTCGTTGAACGGGTTGACCTGTTTGATGGTGCCGTCGGGCAGCCTCGTCAGTGGCTCACGTGTCGGGCGCTCGCGTGTCGGGCGCTCGCGTGTCGGGGGTTCGGTCACGCGGATCAGCGTAGGGCGTGACCGACTCGGGCGGGCGCGGCGCTAAGGTCGGGGCAGCCGACGAGCATCGAGGGAGCCGCCATGCGCGCAGCACGAGTCACCAGCCTCGACGGGCCGGCCGCCGTCACCGTCGCCGAGGTCCCCGAGCCCTCGCCCGATTCCGGCCAGGTCCTCGTCGACGTCCACGAGGCGGGCGTCAACTTCCCGGATGTCCTCATGTCCAGGGGCCGCTACCAGATGCGCCTGGACCTGCCCTTCACGCCGGGTTCCGAGTGTGCCGGAGTCGTGCGCGAGGCGGCGCCCGGCAGCGCGTTCCGCAAGGGAGACAGGGTCGCGGCCTTCCCGATGTTCGGCGGCTTCGCCGAGGCGGTGTCAGTCCCCGAGGCGATGGTGTTCGCCCTACCGGACTCGGTGTCGTTCACGACGGGAGCCGCCGTGCTGATGAACTACCTCACCGCCCACTTCGCCCTGCTGCGCCGAGGCCGCCTCGAGACCGGTGAGACGGTCCTCGTCCATGGCGCCGCCGGTGGGATCGGCACCGCGGCCATCCAACTCGCCAAGGCCCACGGCGCGCGCGTCCTCGCCGTCGTCTCCACCCCCGGCAAGGGCGTCGTGGCCCAGTCCGCCGGCGCCGACGAGGCCCTGCTCGCCGATGAGTTCCTCACACGCGCAAAGGCGCTCACCGGCGGACGTGGTGTCGATGTCGTCGTCGACCCGGTGGGTGGTGACCGCTTCACCGACAGTCTCCGAAGCCTGGCACCCGAGGGGCGCATCCTCGTCATCGGGTTCACGGCGGGCGTCATTCCCGAGGTCAAGGTCAACCGGCTCCTGCTCGCCAACACGAGCATCGTCGGGGTGGGCTGGGGCGCCTTCTGGACACCGGATCCTGCCTATGTCCGCACCCAGTGGGACGAGGTAGTGCCGCTTCTCGAGCGGGGCGCGCTCGACCCGCCGATCGGCGCCACCTTCGAGCTCGACGACGTCGCAGCGGCACTCGCCGAGCTCGACGAGCGCCGCGCCGTCGGGAAGGTCACGTTACGCGTGCGGTGAGCTGAGCGGCATACGAGAGCGTATGCCGCTCACCGCGGGTCCAGCCGGCACGGCCCCCAATCGGGCGGAGATCCGCCCCGCCGCCCGCACGACCGCCGCGCCCAGCCCGGGCACGACGGCCTCGGGGACGCGGTAGAACGGTGCGGCGAGCAGGACCGCCGCGACGACCTCGCCGCGGTGATCCCACACCGGCGCCGCGATGCCGACCTCCTCGGGGGAGGTCTGGCCGAAGTTGACCGCATAGCCGCGTTCGCGGTCGGCGGCGAGGCATGCGACGAACGCGTCGGTCGTGGCCGGGTCGTCCTCGCGCAGGCTCGACGTGCCGTCCGCGAGCAGCCGGAGCCGATCGGCCGGGAGTTGGGCGAGGAAGACCCGGACGGACGCGTCCTTTGCCGTGCGGTAGCTGGTGCCCAGCGGGTTGGCGTGCTTGATCTGCTGACCGCTGGTCACCTGCTCCACAGTGACGGCCTCGGAGCCGCTCCACACGACGAGCGCGATCGTCTCGCCCGTCTCGTCGGACAGCTCCTGGAGCATGGGGTGCGACACGCGGCGCGCATCGAGATTGGCCAGGAGCGGTCCGGCGACGGAGATGAGGCCGAGCCCGAGCCGGAACCTGCGGGAGTCCGGGTCGCGTTCGACGATCTCCTCCTGCTCGAGGGTGGCGAGGATGCGCGACACGCTCGACTTGTGCAGCCCGACCTTGGCCGCGATCTCGGTCACCCCCTGCACCGGTTGCTCGATCGTGAAACAGCGCAGCACCTCGATGACGGTAAGGATGGCGGAGGCGCTGCGCGCGTCCGCCGCACCGCCTCGAGCGCTCGAGGCCCGTCCCCCGGGGGTGCGGGCCGTGCTGGTCACGTGGTGCTCCTTCGAGCGACAGCGACATCGGTAGCGTTGGCGCGGCCCGCCGGCGCTGTCGAGGCGTCGACGGGGTCAGCAGGGGATGATGTTGTGCTCCGGGCCGAGGCCGAACTTGGTGATGTTCTCC
>JAKDLQ010000189.1 GCA_030452775.1 Micrococcales bacterium
GGTGGACTCGGTGGTCACCGTCGTGAACGGCAGCGCACGGTCGATCCGACGCACGAGGCTGCGCACGTCGTGTGGGGCGGGTCGAGTCCGGCGTTGGTCGGGCACCCGATCATCCTCTCGCTAGACTCCGAGGACCGTGACCTCCACCCCGCCCTTCGCCGCCATCGCACGTGTTGTCTCTGACCTCACCGACGAGCTCGTGGCGATCCGGCGAGATCTGCACCGTCACCCCGAGCTGGGGCGCAGCGAAATACGCACGACGGGTGTCGTGGCGGACCGGCTCGAGGCGGCCGGTGTCGCGGTGACGCGGTTGCGTGGCAGCGGCCTCATCGCCGATGTCGGCGCGAGCGCCCCGGCCAGGCGGTTCGCGCTGCGGGCCGACCTGGACGCGCTACCGATCCGGGAGGAGACCTCGCTCCCCTTCGCCTCGCTGACCGAGGGGGTGAGCCACGCGTGCGGTCACGACGTGCACACCGTCGCCGCGCTCGGGGCCGTGCTTGCGCTGGCAGCTGTCGAGGACCGCCTGCGTGACAACGGTATCGGCGCACGCGTCATCTTCCAGCCTGCCGAGGAGGTGATGCCCGGCGGCGCCGAGGACGTGATCGAGCAGGGCGGGCTCGACGGCGTCGAGCGGATCTTCGCGCTGCACTGCGATCCGGGCATCGACGTCGGACAGGTGGGCCTGCGGATCGGCCCGATCACCGCCGCCGCCGACATGGTGGAGGTCACCATCACCGGTCACGGCGGTCACACGTCGCGGCCACATCTGACCCAGGACCTCACCTATGCCCTGGCCAAGGTCGTCACGGATGTGCCGGGAGCGCTGTCGCGTCGGCTCGATCCGCGTGCCGGGGCGGCGCTCGTCTGGGGCGCCATCCACTCCGGAGGTGCCCACAATGCCATCCCCACCTCGGGCAAGGCGTCCGGCACGCTGCGGATGCTCGATGCCGAGGCGTGGCACGGGTCGGAGAAGCTCGTCGACGAACTCGTCCGCTCCGTGGTCTCGCCCTACGGGGTCACCGCCGACGTGTCGATCGTCAAGGGTGTGCCGCCGGTGGTCAACGACGCCACGTGTATCGAGGCTTTCACGGTGGCGGTCACCGAGGGCGGGGCGATCGTTGCCCCGATTCCGCAGTCGCTGGGCGGAGAGGACTTCGCGTGGTACCTCACGCGCATACCCGGCGCCATGGCTCGGTTGGGGACTCGGACACCAGGCGGCAGCACCCACGACCTGCACCGTGGCGACCTCATCATCGACGAACGGGCCATCGCGATCGGTGCACGCACCCTCGCCGGCTGCGTCCTCGCGAGCGCGGCCATCGCCTCGATCCAGCCACCTTCGGTGAGTGTCCAGGCGTCGTAACGGCCTACCCAGCCCGTATCTGAGGCCACGGCCACGGTTCGGTAACGCTTCCGCTGGCCCCCGCCTCACGCACACCTGGTGCAAAGTTCCGGGGTCTACAGTTCCTTCGGATGTGTCCCGACGTCGTCGCGGACCGACCGAACACGAGGAGCACTTCTTGCGTCATGCACGCCAGGCCGCTGTGGTCATCGCGGTGGCAGCGTTCGCACTCGCCGGCTGCAGCAGTGATACCCCGGCACCGGCTCCGTCGGGTACTCCAGCCGCGGATGATTTCACGGTCGGAGTGGCCTATGCGGCGGAAGGGCGTGGCAACCAGTCGTTCAATGCTGCGGCTGCCGAGGGACTGGAACAGGCACAGAGCCAGCTCGGTGTCACGGCCCAAGAGTCCGTCGCCGCCGCCGGTGAGCCGCAGTCGGCCCGCGAGCAGCGGCTGCAGCACCTCATCGATGCCGGCTGCACCAGCATCGTCACGATTGGTTCCGATTACGCTCCGGCGGTGAAGGAGATCGCTGCGCAGAACTCCGACGTCACGTTCGGCCTTGTCGACTCGACAGACGTCAGGGCGCCGACCATCGAGAACATCGCCTTTGCCGAGAACGAGGGCTCCTTCCTCGTCGGCGCGGCCGCCGCGTTCAAGAGCCAGACCAACGTCATTGGTTTCATCGGTGACAAGATGTCCGAGGTCGGGTATGTCGCAGGCGCCAAGGCCGTCAAGCCCGACATCGATGTCAGGACCGTGCACCTCCGACAGCCACCGGACATCTCGGACTCCGCGTCCATGGACAAGGCAGCGGCCGCGGCGAAGCGCATGTACCAACACGAGGCCGACGTCGTCTACCAGGCGGTCCGTGGATCCGGTGACGGCGTGTTCCACGCCGCCAAGGCAGCCGGGAAGCTCGCGATCGGCGTCGGCTCCGATGAGGCCCTGACGGCCGATCCGTCCGTCCGCGACGTCATCCTCACCTCGATGATCAAGCGGGTCGACATCGGCGTCTTCGACTTCATCAAGTCGGTCAAGGAAGAGACCTTCATGCCAGGGACCATGGTCTTCGACCTCAAGGCGCAGGGTGTCGACTACTCCACGACCGGTGGCAAGGTCGATGACATCAAGGACAAGCTCGAGGACTTGAGGAGCAAGATCATCTCCGGCGAGATCGCGGTTCCCTCGTCCTGAGCCGAGGGCATGTCCAGGCATGTCCGGTCATCATCTCCACTGTCCTGGCCGGCCCCGCTGCACGGCTGCGAGTGAGGCCCACCTTTGCTAGATTCGCGCCAGGCGGTTCCCTGTCCGGTCGATGCCCCGTCACGTGGGCCCAAGCGTGGCCCAAGCGAAGGAGCGTGTGTCATCGTCGTCCCCGGACTGCCCGCCCGTCGTGAATCGCGCCCGGACGGCCGAAAACCCCGAGGCCGGCGCCGACCGCTGCACTGTCCTGCCGATGGTGCCGCCCGCCTGTTTACCGGCCTGTCGCCGGGTGATGAGGCGTCATGACCGAGGCGGGGCCCACACCCAGCGCCGCTGGGGAGGCCGGGACAACGGCATACGACATCGATTGGGAGGGACTGCGCACCCGAGCGATCGAGATGATGCGGCGGGCGTATGCGCCGTACTCGTCCTTCCCGGTGGGGGTGGCCGGCTTGGTGGACGATGGCCGGGTCGTGGCCGGGTGCAACGTGGAGAACGCCGCCTACGGCGTGGCACTCTGCGCCGAGTGCGGCATGGTTTCGGAACTACACGCTACCGGCGGGGGCCGGCTCGTGGCCGTGTCCTGCGTCGGTCGCGACGGCGAGCCGCTCATGCCGTGCGGGCGATGTCGGCAGCTGCTCTGGGAGAACGGCGGGCCCACCTGCCTGCTCCTCGCTCGAGGGGGGATCCTGTCGATGGCCGATCTGCTGCCGCGCGCGTTCGATCGTGACGACCTGGACAGCTGACCCGGACAGCTGGTGAGGCACCGACCGACGAGGAGTGATCCGACGATGAACGAGGCGTTTGACGCGGTGGACATCATCGGCGCCAAACGCGACCATGTGGAGCTGACCGACGCGCAGATCGACTGGGTGATCGACGGGTACACGCGCGGGGTGGTCGCCGAAGAGCAGATGTCGGCACTAGCCATGGCGGTCTACCTCAACGGCATGACGCCCGGCGAGATCGCGCGATGGACCGACGCGATGATCCGCTCGGGGCAGCGGCTCGACTTCTCTGGGCTGTCGAGACCGACGAGCGACAAGCACTCGACCGGTGGCGTCGGCGACAAGATCACCCTGCCGCTCGTGCCGCTGGTGGCCGCCTGCGGCGTGGCGGTGCCGCAATTGTCGGGGCGCGGGCTCGGTCACACCGGCGGCACCCTCGACAAACTCGAGTCGATCGCCGGGTGGCGAGCCGACCTCACCGGATCCGAGATGCGAGCTCAGCTTGAGGACGTCGGCGCCGTGATCTGTGCTGCGGGCGCGAGCCTGGCGCCGGCAGACAGGAGGCTCTACGCGCTGCGCGATGTCACCGGCACCGTGTCATCCCTGCCCCTCATCGCCTCGTCGATCATGAGCAAGAAGATCGCCGAGGGCACCGGATCCCTCGTGCTTGACGTCAAGATCGGATCGGGTGCTTGCATGAAGGAGCTCGATCAGGGGCGCGAGCTCGCCGAGACCATGGTGCGCCTCGGCACCGACGCGGGGGTCCGGACGGTGGCGCTGCTGACCGACATGCAGACTCCGCTGGGACTGACCGCCGGCAACGCGCTCGAGGTGCGCGAGTCGGTCGAGGTGCTGGCCGGTGGCGGGCCGCCCGATGTCATCGAGCTGACCCTCGCTCTCGCCCGCGAGATGGTCGCCGGCGCAGGGAGGCCCGACGCGGATCTCGCGGACGCGCTCGCGGACGGACGAGCGATGGACGTGTGGAGGAGGATGGTCCGTGCCCAGGGCGGCGACCCGACCGTGCCGCTACCGGAGGCACGAGAGACCCACCAGGTCCTCGCCCCGGCCGACGGGATGCTCATCGAACTCGACGCGTACGCGGTCGGCGTGGCCGCCTGGCGCCTCGGCGCCGGGCGCGCCCGCAAGGAGGATCCGGTCCTGGCTGCCGCCGGGGTGCAGCTCCACGTCAAGCCCGGGGCAACCGTACGCCGGGGGGAGCCGCTCCTCACGCTGCACACCGACACTCCTGACCGATTCGAGCGTGCTATTGAGGCGTTGGACGGCGGCTACACCATCGCGCCGGAGGGGTCGAACCCTGCCCATCGCCCACTGATCATTGACCGCATCGCCTGAACCGATCCGTGGTCCGATCCCGTCCCGAGTGAGACA
>JAKDLQ010000190.1 GCA_030452775.1 Micrococcales bacterium
CCGACCGGAGCCGCCACGCTCTCGCAACCACCACCACACGGCTCGTCGGGCTGGGCGGAGCCCCGTTAGATATGGCATCGATTGTGGGTAAGAAGCCGGGCGGGGCGACCTACTACTACCTGGTCGAGTCCGTCCGGGTGAATGGCAAAGCGGCGTGCGACTGACGGCGCGCAGTCGGCGTGACGTGATTCCGATACCTCTGTGAGCTGAGCCCGCGGGACAGACCGCCACGGACGGCAGGGCGCGCATGCTCAGCCACGAACACGTGGGGGGCGTGCTGGTCCTGGCGATGGTGTCGCTGACCTGTCTGGCGACGGCATACGTCATGGTCCACATCAGGCGGCGGCTTCGGGTGATTGCACCGACCTTCCCCCACGCTCCGGTCCGTGTCGCCGCCCAGGAGGTCATCATCATGACCGGGCTTCAGGCGGTGCTCGCTGTCCTGGGAATCGGGGTCGTGCTCACGGCACCCTGAGGTCCACGAAGCAGAGGACACGCCCGACCCCAGCCCAGCCTGCTGGTCGGATGCAGCCACAGTCCCGGCCAGCACGCCGGGCACCCCTTGAGCCGCGCCTCAGAGCAGACTCAGCCCAGACTTAGCCCCGATTTCCACGCAGCCGAGTCGGCCTGACTTGGCTCATGATGACGGGTGTGCGCTGGCCGCAGAGGGCTAACTTGCGGTGATACTCCGGATCTAGCGGAGACGTGCAGACGGTCCTCGGCTCACCCCCGGAGCCGGACGGACAGGCACGTGACGCACCCCTCGAGCTTCTCGAACTCCGAGATGTCGACGGTGGTCACATCGAGCCCCCGGTCTCGGAGCGCGCTCGCGGTGAGCGGTGCGGCGCAGGACATGAGCACCGACTCCCCGCCGAGCAGGACGACGGCGGCTCCGGTCTCCTCCGGCACGGGGACGAATCGCTCCCACGTCTCGGGAGAGTCGACGAGTGGCACGTAGCCGATGATGGTGCCGTCGGGAAGGGCGGTGACCGCCGACTTGAGGTGCAGCACCTTGGTGAGCGGCACCCCATGGACACGTAGCCCCTCGTGGAGGGCGGCCTCGAGCTGGGCCAGCCCCGCGGCGTTGGAGCGGTCGCTCTGGCCGACCCAGACGTCCCGGCCCCACTTGAGGACGTCTCCGCCATCGAGGGTGCCGGGGGCCTCGATCTCGACGCAGCGGTAGCCGGTGGCCTCGAGGGTTTCGCGCAGCCCGACCTGCTCGGCGCGACGCTCCGGCGCGCCCGAGCGGCACAGCACCGCGACGTCGCCGTGGACGAACACCTGATCCTCGATGAACGCCGCGTCGGGACAGTCGTCGACGGGTTCGGCCTCGAGGATCTGCCAGCCGTTCCGTTGCAGGACCGCGACGTACTCCTCCCACTGCCGCAGCGCGAGGTCCGCGTCCACCGAGGACGCGCGCTCGATATGCGTGACGAGGCCCTCGGCGATGCGGGGGGAGGGGCGACGGACGAGGGCGAGGCGACGATGCATCCGCCCAGCGTAGAGGGCCCGGCGGCAGAACGTCGCGCCGGCAGGACACCGAGCTCAGCATGCCGCATCCGAGTGGGACCGGCGGCATACGTGGCGGCCGCAGTACACCGAGCGGAGTGGGCCGCGCCCGAACGGGCCCAGCGGCATACGTCACCATGGACTTGACCCTCACGCGACGTGAGGGGCGAGGCTCTCTCCTATGACCGTGACACGACCGCAAGGGACGCACGAGATGACCACGTGGACCGTGGGACAGGTGGCCGATGTCCTCGGCGTGACGGTGCGCACGCTGCACCACTACGACGAGATCGGCCTGCTCACCCCGAGCGACCGTTCGCCGGCGGGCTACCGGCTCTACACCGAGGCGGACCTGGTCCGGCTCCAGCAGATCGTCGTCTACCGGCGGCTCGAGCTCCCGCTCGAGCAGATCCGGGCGTTGCTCGCGGACGGGGCCGATGCACGAGATCACCTGCGTCGGCAACGTGAGGCGGTCCTGACCCGGCTGGGCGAGCTGCGTGAGCTCGTCACAGCCATAGATCGAGCATTGGAGAGAGAGATGAGCCAGCAGCCAGCGACGCACGCGGAGATGAGGGAGCTCTTCGGCGACGGATTCAGCGACGAGTACCAGGAGGAGGCGCAGCAGCGCTGGGGTGGCACCGAGGCATGGAAGCAGTCGGCGGCCCGCACCGCCCGTTACACGAAGGCCGACTGGGAGGCGATCAAGGCGGAGACGGACGCCATCAACGACGCCTTCGTCGCCGCGAAGCGATCCGGCGCGGAGGCGACGAGCGAGGCGGCGATGGACGCGGCCGAACGGGCGCGTGCTCAGATCGATGACCGCTTCTACGAGTGCTCGCACGACTTCCACCGCAGCCTGGGCGACCTCTACATCTCCGACCCGCGGTTCACGAAGACGTACGAGGACCTGGAGCCGGGCCTGGCGCACTACGTGCGGGACGCGATCCACGCGAACGCCGACCGCCACCGGGCGTGAGAATCGAGGGAGCGCTAGCGACTGAGGCTCGGAGCGCCGGTGGTGGGAGGCCATGAGTACCGACCGCCACCGGGCGTGAGAGGTGGCGTGATTCGAGGTATTACGGCGCGGCATAGCGCGCGGTAAAACCTCGACTCGCGGTTGGCCGTAGCCTAGGTGCCATGCGAGTTGGAATCTTCGGAGCAACAGGTCAGGTCGGCGGGGTCATGCGTGCCCTCCTCGAGGAGCGTGACTTCCCGGTCGAGGAGGTCCGCTTCTTCGCCTCGGCGCGGTCGGCGGGCACGACGCTCTCTTTCAAGGGCAACGACATCACGGTCGAGGACTCGGCGACGGCGGACCTCGGCGGCATCGACATCGCCCTGTTCAGCAACGGCGGTTCGGTCTCGCGCGAGCTGGCCCCCCGGGTGGTGGCGGCCGGCGCGATCGTCATCGACAACTCGAGCGCGTGGCGCAAGGACCCGGAGGTCCCGCTCGTCGTCTCCGAGGTCAACGCCGCCGATCTCGACACCATCCCCAAGGGCATCGTCGCCAACCCCAACTGCACGACGATGGTCGCGATGCCCGTCCTCGCGCCCCTGCACGAACGCGCCGGACTCGTGCGTCTGCACGTCGCCAGCTACCAGGCCGTGAGCGGCTCGGGGGGCGCCGGCATCATGGAGCTCGACGGGCAGCTGCGCGCAGGCTACGCCTCGGGCGACCCGACGGGACTGGCTGTCGACGGGAGAGCGGTGACGCTGCCGGGCCCGAGCGTCTATGCCGTGCCGGTAGGCTTCAACGTCGTGCCGGTGGCCGGCAGCGTCGTGGATGACGGCTCCCTCGAAACAGACGAGGAGCAGAAGCTGCGCCACGAGTCACGCCGGATCCTGCACGCCCCGGATCTGCGGGTGTCGGGGACCTGCGTGCGGGTGCCGGTCTTCTCCGGGCACAGCCTCGCCATCCACGCGGAGTTCGAGCAGGACCTCACGCCGGAGGAGGCGCTCGAGATCCTCGGCAAGGCGTCCGGCGTCGTCGTCGCCGACGTGCCCAACCCGCTCGAGGCCGCCGGGCGCGACGAGGTCTATGTCGGCCGGGTCCGCGCCGATCAAGCCGCCCCCGCAGGAAGAGGACTCATCCTCTTCGTCGTCGGTGACAACCTGCGCAAGGGCGCGGCCGTCAACGCGGTCCAGATCGCGGAGGAACTGGTCGCTCGCCGCTGACGAGGAGCGCCCTGGGTTCGTATGCCGCCGGGTTCGTATGCCGCCGCGCTCGTCGATCCTGCCCTCGAGTTGGCGCTGCACACCATCGAACGGGCAACCCGCCGGTGAGTATCGACCTCTTCGGAGCCTCATCGCCTCGCCCAGCCGACGATCTTTCGCACTAGGCACAGGGAACTTGTCGCTCTCGCGGTGATCGGGATGGTGGTCTTCGCCTTCGCCAGCGCCGCGCAGGCGGCCAGCGGCTTCGGCTACGCGCTGGTCGCTGTCCCGATCTTCGCGCTGGCCGTCGACACCCGGACTGCGGTGGTCGCGACGACCGCGCTCGGGTTCATCCTCACCGCCAGCACCGGATGGAGGGAGCGCGAGCATGTCCAGGTCGCTACCGCTCGACGGGTGTTCCTCGCCAGCCTGGCCGGTATGCCGCTGGGCCTGGTCCTGCTCGCGCGTCTCGACAGCCGGTGGCTGTCGTTGACCATCGCGGTGAGCGTGCTCATCCTCGTGCTCCTGCTCTGGCGCGAGGTGAGCCTGCCTCGCGGCGTCGGGGTCGAACGCGGCGCCGGCCTGGCCAGCGGGGTGCTGCTGACCGCGACCGGCATGAACGGCCCGCCGGTCGCGCTCGCCCTGCAAGCACTCAACTACCCGGCACGACAGTTCCGGGCGACCATGCAGGGGATCTTCGTCGGGCAGGACCTCATCGCGGTGATCGCCTTCGGGGTGCTCGGCTTCCTCGACCGGGAGGTCGCTGTCGTGGTGCTCGGGGGCGCTGTCGGGATCCCGGCGGGCTGGCTCGTGGGCGACCGGTTGATGCGCATGATGTCAGAGCGGCAGTTCCGGATCGTGGTGATGCTCGTGCTCGTGGCCACCGCGGTCGTGACGTTGATCGACGTAGCGACCTGATCGCGGCACTGGGCTTGTTCACCTTCTCCAGCAGCGGCTCGAGGGCGTGAAAGAGCGACTCTCC
>JAKDLQ010000191.1 GCA_030452775.1 Micrococcales bacterium
AGCAGCACGGGACCGGGTATGCCGCGCAGGCTCGCGCGCAGGTGCTCTCCGACCGCGAGTCGCCCCCAGACGTTCGCCAGGCGGAAGGCGCTGTTGCCGCCCGGCGCGCCGACCGGACCGCCCTCGACGAGCTCGAGGGTGCCGAGCAGCGGCAGCCTGCCCAGCTCGCCGATCCCGGCGGCGAGCGATCCCACGAGGCGCGGGCGGCGGCGTGAAGGCATCGCCACCACGGCCATCGGGCGCTGCTCCCACCCCCAAGAGGCGAGCACGTCGACGACGGCGCGAAGCACCTCGGGCGGTAGGTCGCGATCCTCGCCGCGGAGCAGCTCGCGCAGCCGCCCGCCCCATCCCAGGTCACTGAACCGGGCCACGGCTCGCCCCTCGCTCATCGCGACTGCGGGAGCGATCTTGCCGCGAAGCGGCACCCCGAGCCGCTCCATGCCGCTCGGCCACTGGGCCCGAGGGGCGATCTCGACGCCTGGCCGGTCGAGCCGGGTGCGCGCTGTGGCGATCGCGGCCTCGGGGATCTCGGCTGCGAACCAGGTCCCGGCGCATTGATCGCATCGGCCGCACGCGCTCGCCGTGTCGTCGTCGAGGCAGCGCTGGAGGAAGGCCATCCGGCAATCGGGTCCTCGCTCGTAGTCGATCATGAGCTGTTGCTCCCGCTCGCGTGCCTCGGTGACCCGGTCGTAGCGCTCGGTGTCGTAGGTCCACGGCTCGCCGGTGGTGGTCCAGCCGCCTGGTACTCGCTGCACGGCTCCGTCCACGTCGAGCACCTTGAGCAGCAGCTCGAGCCGGGTGCGCCGCACGTCGACCATCGACTCGAGCGCCACCGTCGAGAGGGTGCGTCCGGCCTCGGCGAGTGATCGCAGCACCCGGTCCGCGTCATCCTGCTTCGGCATCGACGCTGAGGCGAAGTAGCGCCAGATGTCCTTGTCCTCGGGCCCCGGCATGAGCAGCACGTCGGCCCGCTCCGTCGCGCGACCGGCCCGCCCGACCTGTTGGTAGTAGGCGACCGGAGAGGACGGCGCGCCGAGGTGCAGCACGAAGCCGAGGTCCGGCTTGTCGAAGCCCATGCCCAGCGCCGAGGTGGCGACCAGCGCCTTGATCGAGTTGTCCCGCAACGCTTCCTCGAGGCGGATCCGCTCGGCCGGCTCGGTGCGCCCGGTGTAGGGCGCGACCTCGTAGCCGGCTTCACGCAACGCCGCCCCGACGTCCTCTGCGGCCGCCACCGTCAACGTGTAGACGATCCCCGAGCCCGGCAGGTCACGCAGGTGGGCGATGAGCCAGGCCAGCCGCTGCTCCGGGGCGGACAAGGGCAGCACGCCCAGGCGCAGCGAGGACCGGGCGAGCGGGCCGCGCAGCGTCAGCACCTCACGGCCCCCGGCCCCGAGCTGCTCGACGACATCGGTCACCACACGGGCGTTGGCCGTCGCGGTGGTCGCGAGCACCGGGGTGCGCTCGGGCAGCGTGGTCAGCAGGTCGCGGATCCGGCGGTAGTCGGGCCGGAAGTCATGGCCCCAGTCGCTGATGCAATGCGCCTCGTCGACCACGAGGAGCCCACAGGACTCGGCGAGCGCCGGCAGCTGCTCGTCCCGGAATCGGGGGTTGTTGAGCCGCTCGGGGCTCACGAGGAGCACATCGACCTCCCCCCGGGCCAGCGCACCCGAGATGGCGCCCCACTCGTCGGCGTTGGTCGAGTTGAGGGTCACCGCGCGGATCCCGGCGCGCCCCGCAGCGGCGATCTGGTCGCGCATCAGCGCGAGCAGGGGGCTGACGATGACGGTGGGACCGGCGCCCTCGGCCCGGCGCAGCGCGGTGGCGACGAAGTACACGGCCGACTTGCCCCACCCGGTGCGCTGCACGACGAGGACGCGGCGCCGGCCCTCGACGAGCTCCTCGATCGCCTCGTACTGCCCGTCGCGGAACTCGATGTCGTCCCGACCGACGAGCCGCTGCAGCGCAGCCCTGGCACGCTCGCGAAGGTCGGTCGCGGGTGGGGCGGTGGGTGAGCTCGACATGGCACCCAACCTACGTGGCGCCACCGACGGACCCAGCGGCATACGGCCTCGGGTGTGGACAGTGCTGGACATCACTGGGGGATGTGGATGGCGGCTGCGAGGATGTCATCATGAGCGCCGCGGACACCAGACCTCCCACGCCGTACGCCGTCGACGTGCCGTTGCGCTGGTCGGACATGGACGCCTATGCGCACATCAACAACGTCCAGTTCCTGCGCCTGCTCGAGGACGCGCGCGTCGTCGGCTTCCGCGACTGGTTCGGCCAGGACCGTTCGCTGCTCGATGAGGGTGTCCTCGTCTCACGCCATGAGATCGAGTACCGGCGACCGCTGGGCTTCCGGCACGCGCCGGTGCGGGTCGCCATGTGGGTCTCGCGGATCGGGGGTGCCGGCTTCGACGTGGCCTACATCGTCACCGACCCCGCCGGCTACGGCGAGGAGGTCTACGCCGTGGCCGAGACCGAGCTGGCCCTCTATGACTTCACGCGCGCCGCGCCGCGCCGGATGCACCCCGACGAGCGAGCCGTCCTGGCGGAGCTCGCCGGCGAGGCGGCCCCATTCCGTCGGCGGCGCCGATGAGTGGTGCGGGGCCCGAGATCGTCTTCGAGGGGCCGCACGGACGGACGGACTTCGCGACCTTCGTTGCCCGGGCGAGGCGCGCCCAACCCGGCGGGGCCGTGCGCCTCCAGCGCATCGATGGCCTGCTCGTCACCACCGTCGCCGTCCTCGAGGGCTCCGGCCTCATCGGGGAAGGCGCCGTCCTCGGCATGCGGATCGTGCCGGTGGCCGAGGGGTCCCCGATCGATGTCGTGGTCTCGTTCGCCTCCGTCGCCGACCGGCTGGCGCGCCCGGGAGCGACGGCGCTGTCGGTCCCGCCGATGACGGTGCAGGCGTCGTGGGCCGGGCTGTCGCCACCGCGGACCGGCTGGGAGCCGGTTGGCTCCATCGCCGGGGAGGACGTCGATCGCATCGCGACGCAAGGCATCTCGGACGTGGCGGCCGGGACGCCGGAAGGCGGCGCCGGAGGACCTGCCGTGGACGCGCTGCGCAAACGGGTGTGGGGCGCCATGAGCGACACGGCGCCGCCGATCGTGGCCGGGTTGGCCTTCGGAGCGCACCTGCTCGGCTTCGCAGGTGCGGGAGTGCCGGCGACCCTGGCCGCGAACGGCCGCTGGACGCGTCTGACGACGCCGCGAGGGCACGTGCTGGCCCACTGACGTCGCACGGGAGCAGGCATTGACCGTATGCCGCTGCGCACCGTATGCCGCTGCGCACCGGCCGGGGTCATCCGGTCCCGGTCCAGGTGCCGCGCTCGACGAGGACCGCCTTGAGGACGTCGATCCGGTCGCTGACGAGACCGTCGACGCCGAGGTCGAGCAGGCGGTGCATCTCGGCGGCGTCGTCGATGGTCCAGACGTGCACCTGCTTGCCGTGCCGGTGGGCCATCTCGACGAGCCGGCGGGTAGCGAGGGCGATCTCGCGGCCGACAACGACCGCGGTTGTGGGGACCTGGAAGACGTCAGCCGGGCTACGCAGCACCCGCGAGAGGGGACGCGGGCCGAGGACCATGAGCGCGGTGCCGATTCGTGCGGCGGCCGTCGCGACCCGGCCCCGGGCGAGACGGCGGAACTCGGTGATGGCGCGCTGGGAGAACGAGCCGACACAGGTCATCTCGTGCAGGCCGCGGCTCTCGATGAGGTCCCACAGTGGGCGGGCCGTCCCGGGTGCCTTGAGGTCGATGTTGAGGTTGACGCCGGGGAGGGCGTCGAGCACGTCGGTCAGCAGGGGGATGCGCTCGCTACCCCCGAGCGAAGCATCGCGCACCTCCTCCCAGGTCAGGTCCCGGATCCGGCCGCGCCGATCGGTGACCCGGTCGAGCCGGCTGTCGTGGAAGGCGACGAGCCGGCCGTCCCGGGTGAGGTGGACATCGGTCTCGACGTGGGTGTAGCCGAGCGCGACCGCGTTGCGGAAGGCGGTGAGCGTGTTCTCGAGCCAGACGTTGGGCCCGTACAGCGCCCCCCCACGGTGGGCGAGCGCGATGGGGGTCCGGGCCAGGTAGGGCCGAAACGTCGTCGGCATGCCGCCGAGGCTAGTCGGCGCCAGCATGCTCAGGGGCAGCCCCCCGCCCGGGCCGGAAACGGCAAGGCAGCCGTGGGGCGGATGGAGCGGGTCAGGCGTGCTCGGCGTGCAGCGGGAGCTCGACGCAGTCGCTGACGCAGGCCTCGGGGTCCGTGGGGGTAGTGGGCGCCGGTGCCGAGCGGTGCTTGACGGCGCGCGAAGGGACGATCGTGATCGAGCCGGGGGCGGACCCGGGTGTGGCCCGGCCATCGCTGATGAGGGAGTACTGCTGGGCCGTTCGCGGTGGCCAGACGAGCGTCACCTGCGGGCGGGCGTTGGCGTTGGCGAGCGAGCGGCGCCCGAGGCCGGCGACCCTCAGCACGGAGTCCTCGACGACGGCTCGAACCGCGACGACGTGGGCGCTCGCGTCGTCGCTGATCGTCACGAGATAGGCGAAGTCGTACTCGGCTGCCGCCTTCCCGACTTCCGCGAGGTCAACGGGGATGCTCATGTGGCCACCGTAACCCGCCGTGTCGCCCGGGTCGATGTATCTGCGCGTCACAT
>JAKDLQ010000192.1 GCA_030452775.1 Micrococcales bacterium
CAACGACGCGGTGAGCGCCGGCCTGCTCGCTGTAGGCGACGGTCCCTGGCCGGTCGCCGCACTTCTCGGCGATGCCCCCGCGCTCCAGCCCCGGGACCTTCGGGCCGCTCTCGATTCCGCCCTCGATCACCGGGATTCCTTCGTGCCCGACGCCGCCGGGACAGGGACCGTCCTGCTGTGCCACCGCAGCACCCCAGCGGCCTTCGAGCCGCGATTCGGCATCGGCAGCGCAGCGGCACACGAAGCGTTGGGGGCACATCGCCTGGAGCTCGACCTCCCCCGGCTGCGAACCGACGTCGATGACGACGATTCACTGGCCGCCGCCGAGCGACTCGGACTCGGCGCTGCGACCCGGCGCGCCTTGAAACGTCTGCGTGCGGACTCAGTGACGGGATAGGTTCGTCGTATGCAGGCAACCGTGCACCGCTTCGACGACGAGACCCACGCGGGAAGTGTCCTGCTCGACGACGGCACCGAGGTGCACTTCGACGCCGACGCGTTCGAGGGCAGCGGCCTGCGCCTGCTCCGTGTGGGTCAGCGGCTCACGATCGAGGCGGATGGCCACGAAGTCCGGTCGATGCGTATCGTCGGCATCGGCCACGATGAGGCGATTCGCTAGCTGACAGTGCCTCGCCTCGCCTCGATGCGGGTGGTGGGCCGACGGCGTCAGCGCTTGGCAGCGGCCGTACGTGTTGCCTTCTTGGCCGTGCTCTTGCTGGCCGTGCTCTTGGTGGCCGTGCTCTTCTTGCCCGCCGTGGCCTTTGTCGCGGTGGTCTTGGCCGCCTTGGTCGCGCTCGTCTTCGTGCTCGGCCTGGCGGCTGCCTTCTTTGCGGGCGCCTTGGCCGTCGCCGCCGTTGTCGTCGTGCCCTTCTTGGCCGCCGTCTTCTTCGCCGCGCTCGTCGGCTTGGCCACGGTGCGGGCGGCCGCCCGACTCGCGGCGGGCTCGTTCTTCTTCAGCTTCTTGGCGCCGGACACCACGTCCTTGAAGTTGGTCCCCGCGCGAAACTTGGGCACGCGCGTCTTCTTGATCTTCACCGCCTCACCCGTCTTGGGGTTACGGCCCGTACGGGCCGCACGGTCTGCCCGCTCAAAGGTCCCGAATCCGGTGATACCGACCTTGCCGCCTTTGGCCACCTCGCGGATGATCACATCGAACAGGGCATCGAGAGCGTCCGTCGCGACCCTCTTACTTCCGAGCTTCGTCTCCAGCGCCTCGATGAGTTCGGCCTTGTTCACGTCTACTCCTCTATGAGGACGGTCGGCTCAGATGACCCGACAGTGTCTCCGGCTGATTCCGGCTTGACACGACGGTAGAACCACACCACGGCCAGGTCCACTATCTGGAAGGTGTTTTTCGTTGTGTCGCAAGGACATTGCGATTCCACGACGCTCGAGACTCTTTCCCGTCAAGCGCGGGCAACGCGGGCCGAGTGGACTGCGCGAGCCCAAAGCTCTTGACAGTCAAGGGGATTCGGGAATCCGCACGCGGAGAGAGCCCGATCAGGCCAGCGTAGTGACCGGCTTGTGGGAGGGCCTGGTCGCCTCGAAGGCCGCGACCTCGGAATCGTGGCGCAGGGTGAGGTCGATGTCGTCGAGCCCCTCGAGCAGACGCCACCGCGTGTAGTCGTCGATCTCGAAGGCGGCGACGATCTCCCCTGCGGTGACGGTCCGCGACACGAGGTCAACGGTGATCTGCGCCCCCGGATTGTTCTCGAGGTACTTCCAGATGAGCTCGACATCATCTTGCGAGGCGGCCGCCGCGAGAAGCCCGCCCTTGCCGCTGTTGCCTCGGAAGATGTCGGCGAAGCGCGAGCTGATGACCACTCGGAATCCGTAGTCCATCAGCGCCCAGACGGCGTGCTCGCGGCTTGATCCCGTCCCGAAGTGGGGGCCGGCGACCAGCACGGACCCAGCGGCATACACGGGATTGTTGAGGACGAACGACTCGTCCTTGCGCCACGCCGCGAACAGGCCGTCCTCGAAGCCGGTCCGGGCCACTCGCTTGAGGTACTCGGCGGGGATGATCTGGTCGGTGTCGATGTTGCTGCGCCGCAACGGGACTCCCACACCGGTGTGCGTCTCGAACACGTCCATGGGTTCAGACCTCCTGGAGGATGTCGGTGTGCAGGTCCGTAGGGCTCGACAACGTGCCGCGCACCGCCGTGGCCGCGGCGACGAGCGGGCTGACCAGGTGGGTACGACCGCCCTTGCCCTGCCGGCCTTCGAAGTTGCGGTTGGACGTCGAAGCACTGCGCTCACCCGGTGCGAGGGTGTCGGGGTTCATGCCGAGACACATCGAGCAGCCCGCTAGGCGCCACTCGGCGCCGGCTTCGGTGAAGATGCCGTCGAGCCCCTCGGCCTCGGCCTGGAGGCGAACCTTGGCCGACCCGGGGACGACGAGCATCCGCACACCGTCGGCGACGCGCCGTCCCTCGACGACCGCGGCGGCGGCACGCAGGTCCTCGATCCGGCCGTTGGTGCACGAGCCGACGAAGACGACGTCGACCTTGATGTCTCGCAGCCTGGTGCCGGGCTCGAGGCCCATGTACGCCAGAGCGTTCTCGGCAGCCATGCGATCCCCCTCGTCGGCGAACGATTCGGGATCCGGGACGAACTCGCCCAAGGGGAGGCCCTGACCCGGGTTGGTGCCCCACGTGACGAACGGCGTCAACTCCGACGCGTCGATGTCGACCTCGTGGTCGAAGACCGCGCCGTCATCGGTGCGCAGGGTCACCCATTCGGCGACGGCGGCGTCCCAGTCGGCACCCTGGGGCGCATGCGGGCGGCCCTTGAGATAGTCGAAGGTGATCCGATCCGGCGCGATCATGCCCGCGCGGGCACCGGCCTCGATCGACATGTTGCACACCGTCATCCGGGCCTCCATCGACAGTGCCTCGATGGCTTCGCCCCGGTACTCGATGACGTATCCCTGCCCTCCGCCGGTGCCGATCTGTGCGATGACCGCGAGGATGATGTCCTTGGCCGTGACGCCCGGGGCGACGCGGCCTCGGACGTTGACCGCCATGGTCCGGAAGGGCTTGAGCGGCAGGGTCTGAGTGGCCAGCACATGCTCGACCTCGGAGGTGCCGATGCCGAACGCGAGCGCGCCGAAGGCGCCGTGGGTCGAGGTGTGGCTGTCCCCGCAGACGACCGTCATCCCGGGCTGTGTCAGTCCCAGCTGTGGCCCGACGACGTGGACGATGCCCTGGTCGTCATCGCCCATGGGATAGAGCCGGACGCCGAACTCGTCGCAGTTGCGGCGCAGGGTGTCTACCTGGATCTTGGAGACCGGGTCCGTGATGGGCCCCGGCGTGGTGGGGACGTTGTGGTCCTCGGTGGCCAGAGTCAGGTCGGGACGCCGGACGTGCCGGCCCGCGAGGCGCAGCCCTTCGAAGGCCTGCGGGCTGGTCACCTCGTGCAGCAGGTGCAGATCGATGTAGAGAAGATCTGGCTCGCCATCCGCGCGGCGCACGACATGCGCGTCCCACACCTTCTCCGCCAGTGTTCCTGCCATGTCAGGCCCCTTGTCCGCCTCGTTCGTGGGTCAGCAAACGGAGTGAGCGCATCCAGTGCGGCTCGGTCCGATCTCGCTCACAGCCCAGCGTGAACTCTTTTGCCGGCCGACGAGTTGACGTCTCAGGCTCTGAGACGTCAATATCAGTTCATGGACAACTCTTCTGGGGTCGGAGTATTGGACAAGGCCGCCACCGTGCTCGGTGCCCTGGAGGCAGGCCCGGCGACTCTCGCCCAACTCGTCGGCGCGACCGGTCTGGCCCGCCCGACGGCACATCGTCTCGCCGTCGCACTCGAGCACCACCGCCTGGTGGCGCGGGACATGCAAGGGCGATTCGTGCTCGGCCCCCGGCTCGGCGAGCTGGCCTCGGCAGCAGGTGAGGACCGGTTGCTCGCGGCAGCCGGACCCGTCCTCGGCGCCCTGCGCGATCACACCAACGAGAGCGCACAACTGTTCCGCCGCCAGGGTGACCAGCGCATCTGCGTCGCCGCCGCCGAACGACCGGTGGGACTGCGCGACTCGATACCGGTGGGCGCGACGCTCTCCATGCTCGCGGGCTCTGCCGCGCAGGTCCTTCTCGCGTGGGAGGAGCCCGACCGGCTGCATCGCGGCCTGCAGGGGGCCTCGTTCACGGCGACTGCGCTCTCCGGGGTGCGTCGTCGCGGCTGGGCCCAGAGCGTGGCCGAACGAGAGGCCGGGGTCGCCTCGGTGTCCGCCCCGGTCCGTGGACCGTCCGGCCGGGTCGTGGCCGCTGTGTCCATCTCCGGCCCTATCGAGCGCCTCTCCCGGCAGCCGGGCCGCCTGCACGCCGCTACCGTCGTGGCAGGGGCCAACAAGCTCACCGAGGTATTGCGCCGGGCCCAGGCGATGCAGCAGAGTTCCTGAACACGCAACGGATCGGTCACGATCAGGATTCACCGGGGTCGTTAGCGGCCGTTGACGCGCCAGGCCCGTCACCCTAGGGATCAACCGTCATGTCACAGGGGGTCACCACATGTCACCAAGGGGTCACCACATCAGTCCCGCACACCTGCCCAAGGCGGCGCCTCGCCGCGTCATCGCGCTCCTTGGTGCC
>JAKDLQ010000193.1 GCA_030452775.1 Micrococcales bacterium
GATCTCTGGCACCCCTGATCAGGAGGTCCAGGCGCGCCAGAGGGCGGCGTACTCCCCTCCCCGGGCCACGAGTTCATCGTGGTCGCCGAGCTCGGCGATGACCCCGTCGATGACCACGGCGATCCGGTCGGCGTCGTGCGCCGTGTGCAAGCGGTGCGCGATGGCGACGACGGTGCGACCGGTGAGCAGGGCGTTCATCGAGCCTTCGAGGTGGCGGGCGGTCCGTGGGTCGATGAGGGAGGTGGCCTCGTCGAGGACGATCGTGTTGGGGTCGGCGAGGATGAGCCGGGCAAGTGCGATCTGCTGAGCGCGGCCGGGCGCGAGCACCTGCTGGCCGGAGCCGATCCTCGTATCGAGGCCCTCGGGCAGCCGCTCGACCCAGCGCCACGCGTCGACGGCGCGCAGCGCGTCGATGACGGCCTTGTCGCCGGCCCCCTCGCGGGCGAGCGCGACGTTGTCGCGAACTGTCCCGATGAAGACGTGGTGCTCCTGGGTGACGAGGGCGACCTCCCTGCGCAGCACCGCGAGTGGGAGCGTGGTCAACTCGACACCGCCGATCGTCACGGTGCCGGTCCGAGGGCCGTGGATGCCCGAGAGCAGACGCCCGAGGGTCGACTTGCCGGAGCCGCTCGGGCCGACGATCGCGAGGCGCTCGCCGGTGTGCAGGTCGAGGTCGATGCCGTGCAGGACATCGTGCCCCGGACGGTACGCGTAGCGCAGATCCTCCGCACGAAGGTCGCCGCCCACCGGCATCTCGGTGCCGGCCTGCCGGTCCGGGGGGACCGTCGCGATACCGAGGAGTCGGGTCGTCGAGGCGAGGCCGACCTCGACCCGGTCGACGGTGTGCACGAGCATGTCGAACGGGCCCCAGAGCGCCTCGGTGTAGAGGATCGCCGTCGTGATCTCGCCGAGACTCGCCCAGCCCTCGGCGAACCCAATCGCCCCGAGCAGCAGGACGAGGACTCGAGGCAGGCTGAAGGCGACGTCCATGATGACGAAGAGCAGGTTGCGCAGCGTCATCGTGTAGCGCTCGGCCTGGCCGGACACCTCGATGTCACCGTCCCCCCGGGCCAAGCGGCGCCTGCCGAGTCCGAGCGCCTCGACGGTGCGGGCACCCTCGACTGTCTCGGTCAGGGTCGTGTTGATCCGCGAATAGGTCCCGCCCTCGGTGAGGTAGCCCTTCGGGGCGCGGATGAGATACCGACGGACCTGGATCAGCGCCAGCGACATGAGCACGATGGACGGAGTCGCCAGGACCCACGAGTTGGCGATCATCGCCACGAGCGTCAGGGCGACGGTGATACCGGCGATGAGCGACTCGGGAAGCGCCCAGCGCACGCTCTCGCTCATCGTCCCGACGTCGCGGGTGACACGGGTGACCAGGTCCCCTGAGCTCGCACTCTCGACCCGGGACAGCGGCAGCCGCAGGATCGCGCGGACGATGAACTCGCGCGCCGTGGCGAGGAGCCCTTGACCCAGCATCGCCGCGCTCACCTGGGCTCCGAGCGTCGCGAGGGCCTGGATGACGACGATGCCCGCGACGAGCAGCGCGGTCGCAGTCGCGGTGGACAGCGCGGCGTCCGTGCGACCGGCCTGCACGTCGGCGACGGTGGAGTCCACGAGTTCGCCGAGCATCCGGGGAACGAGCAGGCCGGCGACGGCCGCCACGGCGTTCGCGAGGATAACGACGGTGACCAGTCGCTTGCTGCGCCCGAGCAGGCCGCCGACGAAGCGCACGACCCGGCCCGTGTCGGCGATGGGCAGGCCCTTGTCCTTGGCGTTCATCGCGTCGGCGACGAACTCGTGGGCGCGCCGCTCACGCACCAGGTGCCTGCGGTGCATCGCCGATGCCCGTTCGGCGATCGAGGCCACCGGCGGCGGGCGCAGTTCGTCGGGGATGACCTGGTCCGGGATAGCCGATTCCCACGTCCGCGCGGAGGCCCCCGCGAGCTCCGGCGGCAGCGGTGAGACATCGCTGTCAACGGTGGTCACGGCGCTTCCTCCTCACTGAACCTCGTCGTGAATCGGTCTTGCATGGCTGGGAATTCGCTCGGGGGCAGGTCGAGGACGGACTGCGCGTGGCGGTCCTGCGCGGCCTTGACCTCGCCTCGGACGACGACGGCGCGGTATGCCGCCGAGCCGGCGAGCAGGTCGACGTGCCGTCCGCCGGCGGTGGCCCTGCCGTGCTCGAGGAGGATGACGTCGTCGGCGTGGTGGAGCAGGAGCGGGGAAGCGGTTATGACGATCGTCGTCTGCCCGGCCCGGTGAGCACCGAGCCGCTCGGCGATGCGGGCCTCGGTGTGCGCGTCGACGGCGCTCGTCGGCTCGACGAGGACGAGGATCTCCGGATCCGCTGCCAGAGCCCGCATCAGCACCAGACGCTGACGCTGACCACCGGAGAGCCCACGCCCGCGCTCGTCGAGCTCGCCCTGCCAACCGCCCGGAAGCGCGTCGAAGACATCGTCGGCCGCGGCCGTGTGCAGCGCCCGCTCGGCCTGGGCCCGGGTCAGGCGCCCGTGCGGGTCGATCGCCTGGCGCAGGGTGCCGGCAAAGACCTGGGGGCTCGCATCGCTGACGAGGATCCGGCGACGGACCTCCTCGAGCTCGACCTCGAACAGGTCGACGCCGCCGACCGTGACGCCCCAGGCCTGCCGCCCCCGCTCCTCATCGCGCCCCGCCTGCTCGGCCCGTAGCGCGGCCCGGCGGGCGCGTTCGCGTCGCACGGCGCGGCCCTTGAGCTCCTCTGGGATCTCCTCGCTGACGAGCGCTTCCTCATCGGAGGACAGATACCGGCCGAGGCGGTCGGCGAGCGCCGCCGAGTCGTCGGGGACCGCAGAGACGATCATCGTGAGGCGCCCCGGCCGGATCGTCACGCCACTGACGTGATCGACGAGCGGAGCGGCATACGGCATCGCGACGGATTCGGTGGGCTCGACCCAGGGGCTGCGCTGACCGAGCACGGCCACCGCCTTGCGCGCGGACACGAGCGAGCGGGTCCACTTCTGGGCGAACTCGACGAAGGCGCGCATCGGCTGGATGAGGAAGAGCCCATATCCGAGGAAGCTGACGAACTGTCCCACCTGGAGCCGGCCGAGCGCGACCTCACGGGTGCCGAGCCACATGAGGGCGACGACGAAGCAGCCCGCGAGCAGGACGCCCACGGCTTCGACGCCGGCGAGCCAGGCGCCGGCGGCGACGCCCGAGCGGCGCACCCGTTGGGACTGGGCCTCGTAGTTGCCACCGAAGGTGCTCTCCCCGCCGATGCCGCGCAGGATCCGCAGGCCCGCGACGATGTCGGTCGCCATCGAGGTCAGCTCTGAGTTGCGGGAGCGCTCGACGCCCTGCCAGCGCTGCATCGGGCGCAGCAGGGGCGCGCCGAGGACGACGAGCAGGGGCGCGGAGACAAGGACGAGCAGGCCCATCCGCACCGAGGTGCTCAGGACGATCGCGGCGACACAGAGGTAGGCGACCAGCTGAGACAGGGCGCGCGTGCTGACCTCCATGAGCGCACCGAACTGGTCCCCGTCGCTTCCGGAGATCGACAGCACCTCACCGGTCGGCGTGCGTCGGGTCAGGACGTGCCCCAGCTGGAGGGCCTTGCGGGTCACGAGCATCGTCGTGCCGTAGAGCGCGATGAGCCACTCGCGCACGATGACCGTGTGATAGATGGTCCCGCTGAGGGCACCGACGACGGTGACGGCGGCGAGGATGAGCACCCAGCGGATCGTCGCGCCCGTGTCCCCCGTGACGATGCCCGTGTCGATGGCCCGACCGACGAGCCACGGCCCGATGATCTGCGGGACGAGCCAGATCGTCGAGATGACCAGCCCGAACCAGAAGAGCGAACCCTGCTGGCGGATCATCCACCAGATGAAGGTCAGCGAGGATCGGGTGTCCGGCTCGCGCATCGCGGTGGTCCCCGATCGGGAGGAACCCGCTCGGGAGGAGTCACCGGTGTAGGCCCGGATCTCGGGTGGGAAGTCTCTCATCGCCCGTCAACAGTAGGCGTCGCCGCCGCCGCGCGACCAGTCCTTTTCCCCGTTGCGCCCGTGGAGCTTTGTGCACGCGGACGGGTGGGTGAAGTTCCACGACATGCGGACGCCTCCGTCGGTCAGATCGCGGTCGCCTCGACTGCGACCAGGCACCCTGGGCCGCAGGGACGGGCGGGGCCGGGCCAGCCCCTGATGGTGAGAATGGTGGCGAGGTCGAGTGCCAGCTCACATCCCGTGGGGAAGGAGATCTGGCCAGTGACACCGCACGGTGATCCGTCCGGTTGCTGCCGCCTTGCGGTCACGCCTGCCTTCCCGCTGCCGAGCCCGCCAACCGTCATGCCCGAGCCGACCGTCGACCTCGACGACGAGAGGGGATCACCACGTGGATCGGCGAAGGTGCGGTCTTGATGAGCCCCCAGGAGTACCTGGCGCTCCGGTCGATGAGCGCAGCGCCGGGACCGGCATGGAGCAGCGCGGCCACAGCCCGCATCTCCCAGTCGTGGGGGGCCGCAGTCGGGGGAACACCCCCCCCGCCCCCCCCCGACGCAAAACGAACGCGGGGGCGGTGGGGGGGGGGGGGG
>JAKDLQ010000194.1 GCA_030452775.1 Micrococcales bacterium
TCGGCGACGACGGCCTGCTGCCGGACACGCCCACGAGGTCCTTCTCCGTTCGACCGAGCTGGCCGAGCGGGCCCGCGCGGCGGGGGAGCAGGAGCGCAATGACCGCGAAGCCGAGCTTGCCGTCGTGCGCCGAGACGTCGCGACCTTGCAGAACGAGCTGCGCGACCTGACCGACACCGTTCACCGTGACGAGGTGGCCCGCGCCCAGCAACGGCTGCGGATCGAGCAGCTGGAGACGAGAGCGATCGAGGATCTCGGCATCTCGCCGGACGCTCTCGTCGAGGAGTTCGGCCCGCACCAGCTGGTCCCCGGCGTCCCCGACCCGGACGCCGGCCCTGACACCAACCCTGACACCAGTCCCGATACCAATCGGCCGGTGCCGATGCCGTTCGTACGGGGGGCCCAGGAGAAGCGGCTGCGCCGAGCCGAACGCCAGCTGGGCTCCCTGGGGCGGATCAACCCGCTCGCGCTCGAGGAGTTCTCGGCGCTGGAGGAGCGCCACCAGTTCCTCACCGAGCAGCTCGAGGACCTCAAGACCTCCAAGCGCGACCTGCTCGACATCGTCAAGGAGGTCGACGCGCGTGTCGAGAGGGTCTTCGCCGAAGCCTTCGAGGACACGGCCGTGCAGTTCGAGCGGGTCTTCCAGCGGCTCTTCCCAGGCGGTGAGGGACGCCTGGTCCTCACCGACCCGTCCAACATGCTGACGACCGGGCTGGAGGTCGAGGCGCGCCCGCCGGGCAAGAAGATCAAGCGGCTCTCGCTGCTCTCCGGGGGGGAGCGTTCCCTCGTGGCCGTGGCGTTACTCGTGTCGATCTTCAAGGCCCGGCCCTCGCCCTTCTACGTCCTGGACGAGGTCGAGGCCGCCCTCGACGATGCCAATCTCGGGCGCCTCCTCACCCTCTTCGAGGAGCTGCGGGACAGCTCGCAGCTCATCGTCATCACGCACCAGAAGACGACGATGGAAGTGGCCGACGCGCTCTACGGTGTCAGCATGCGCGGCGATGGCGTGACGACGGTCGTCAGTCAGCGGTTGCGTGACGTCGCCGACCGCCCGGCGTAGGCCAGAGAGGGGACACCTCGTGAGCACAGCGGCATCCGGTATGACCTGTATGCTCCGTATGCCGGGTGTGGTGCTGTGCCGCATCGACGCGGTCACGGTACGGTGACGTTTCTCAGCGTCGACTCGTGTCGGTTTGCGCCGGGAGGGCCACATGGGCCACTCTTGTCCCATGATCATTCTCGTTCTCGCGATGCTGCTGGTCACCGGGTTCGCGGTTGCCGTCGTGGGTCTCGTCGCAGTGCCCGCGCACCGGGAGGGACGCGAGCTGCTCACGGTCAAGGGCGAAGGGGTGATCGACGCCGCTCGCGAGCGGGTCACCACCCTGAGACGTCACACCGCCGACACGCACTGACTCGACGCCACCTCGACTTCGGGGCGTCACTCGGACTCTGCTCGGGGCATCACACGCGCGTGGTTGGATGGGCCGGTGGACAATCTCTGGCTCTATCTCGTCATCGGACTCGTCGTTCTCGTCCTCGTGGCGGGGTTCGCCTTCAGCCTGATCAGGGGACGTAGCACCGACGTCCGTGAGCGTGAGGCGCCCCCTCGCGATGCCGGGATCGACCTCGACCGGCACCCGCCGCGGACCGAAGACGACCTCGAGCTGCCCGGCGAGGTGCCGGGAGGCGAGGGTCCCGGTGTCGACACGATCGAGGCGCCCTCGACGCGGCCCGAGACCGAGATCGCCATCGAAGATCTCGAGACGACCCCGACGCTCGAACGGCCCGAGTCCGCGCGGGGCCGACTGCAACGCCTGCGGGCACGCCTCGCCCGCTCCAACACAGCCCTCGGCAAGGGGTTGCTCGCGCTCCTGTCGCGTGGTCACCTCGATGAGGAGGCGTGGGAGGATGTCGAGGACACCCTCATCGCGTCCGACCTCGGCGTCGAGGCGACCAATGAGCTCGTCGAGTCGCTGCGGACCCAGGTATCGATCGATGGCACGACGGATGAGGCAACCGTGCGGGGATGGCTCCGCGAGGACCTGCTCACCCTGGTCCGGCCCGAGATGGACCGGCGGATCGCCTCGGCGCGGATGGGTGACCGGCCGTCCGTCATTCTCGTCGTCGGCGTCAACGGCACCGGCAAGACGACCACCGTCGGCAAGCTCGCCCGGGTGCTGGTCGCCGAGGATCGCGATGTGCTCCTCGGGGCGGCCGACACCTTCCGTGCCGCTGCGGCCGACCAGCTCGAGACGTGGGGCGCGCGGGTCGGGGTCGCCACCATTCGTTCCGATCGGGACGGTGCCGACCCTGCGGCGGTCGCCTTCGACGCGGTCAAGGCCGGCATCGAGGGCGAGGCTGACGTCGTCATCATCGATACGGCGGGTCGGCTGCACAACAAGGCCGGCCTCATGGACGAGCTCGGCAAGGTCAAGCGGGTCATCGAGAAGCAGAGCGAGATCGACGAGGTGCTCCTCGTGCTCGATGCGACGACCGGCCAGAACGGTCTGCAGCAGGCCAAGGTCTTCTCCGAGGCGGTCGACGTCACCGGCATCGTGCTGACCAAGCTCGACGGCACCGCCAAGGGTGGCATCGTCGTGTCGGTCCAACGACAGCTCGGCGTCCCGGTCAAGCTCGTCGGCCTCGGTGAGGGTCCCGACGACCTGGCGCCCTTCGACCCGGCTGCCTTCGTCGACGCCATCCTCGAGTAGCGGCCCTCATGCGGCGGTCGGAGGCCGGCTCAGCGGCATACGACAGGCATGACCCGGGTCACCGAATCGGTGGGTTGCTGGTGAGCGGCTAAAGTTGCGGGGTGTTTGCATCCCTGTCTGACCGCCTGACCGCGACGTTCAAGAACCTCCGAGGCAAGGGCCGCCTGTCGGAGTCCGACGTCAACTCGACGATCCGCGACATCCGGCTGGCGTTGCTCGACGCCGATGTGGCGCTGCCCGTGGTGAAGCGCTTCACTTCCCGGGTTCGGGAGCGGGCACTCGGCGCGGAGGTGAGCGGGGCGCTCAACCCGGCGCAGCAGGTCGTCAAGATCGTCCAGGAGGAGCTCGTCGGCATCCTCGGTGGGCAAACGCGACAGCTGGTCCTGGCCAAGACCCCGCCGACCGTCATCATGCTCGCCGGCCTGCAGGGCTCCGGCAAGACGACGCTCGCCGGGAAGCTGGGCAAGTGGCTCAAGGACCAGGGCCATACGCCGCTGCTCGTCGCCGCCGACCTCCAGCGACCCAACGCCGTCACCCAACTCGAGGTGGTGGGCGAACGGGCCGGCATCCCCGTTTTCGCTCCGGAGCGAGGCAACGTCGGTGGGCACGACGCGGTGGGCGACTCGGGGGAGGGGACGCACTCGTTCGGGGACCCCGTTGCGGTGTCACGGCTCGGCGTGGAGACCGCGCGAGCCAGGCAGCACGACGTCGTCATCGTCGACACCGCCGGACGCCTCGCGGTCGACACCAACCTCATGCAGCAGGCCGCCGACATCCGTGCAGCGGTCCAGCCCGACGAGGTCCTCTTCGTCATCGACGCGATGATCGGTCAGGCCGCCGTCGAGACGGCGCAGGCCTTCCACGAGGGCGTGGCCTTCACCGGTGTGGTGCTCTCGAAGCTCGACGGCGACGCGCGTGGCGGCGCGGCGCTGTCGGTCGCCGAGATCACCGGCGAGCCGATCATGTTCGCCTCGACCGGCGAGAAGGTCAGCGAGTTCGAGGTCTTCCACCCCGACCGGATGGCCAGCCGCATCCTCGAAATGGGTGACGTCCTGACCCTCATCGAGCAGGCGGAGAAGGCCTTCGACAAGCGCCAGACCGATGAGATGGCACGCAAGTTCCTCGCGGAGGAGGACTTCACCTTCGAGGACTTCCTCGAGCAGATGAGCGCCCTGAAGAAGATGGGCTCGCTGAAGTCGATGCTCAAGATGATGCCGGGCATGCAGGGACTGCGGGAGCAGCTCGACTCCTTCGATGACAGGGAGTTCGATCGCGTCGAGGCGATGGTCCGCTCGATGACGCCTTTCGAGCGCAGCCACCCCAAGGCGATCAACGGATCACGCCGGATGCGCATCGCCAAGGGCTCCGGCGCCACCGTGACCGACGTCAACCAGTTGCTCGTGCGCTTCGGTGACGCGCAGAAGATGATGAAGTCGCTCGCACGCGGTGGCGGCGGTGGCCTACCGGGCATGCCGGGAGTCCCCGGGACCGGCAAGAAGGCCCGCGGCAAGCAGCAGCCACAGCGTCGCAAGAGCAAGAGCGGCAACCCGGCCAAGCGTGCCGCCGAGGAGCGCGCAGCAGCGCAGAAGGCGGCCGCAGCGAAGTCCGGCGCCGGCGCCAGCGCGTTCGGTCTGCCGAGTGCAGGGGCTGGCCCTGGTGCCGCCGATTTCGACCCGGCGAACCTGCCCAAGGGCTTCGAGAAGTTCCTCGGCGGGAGCTGATCCGTCACCACGCCGTATGCCGCTCGCTCGGCTCGTCTGGCACGCTCGGCTCGTCTGGCTCGTCTGGCTCGTCTGGCTCGTCTGACGCACTCGGCTCACACAGGTTACTCGGCTCACTCGGCTCGTCCGCACCAC
>JAKDLQ010000195.1 GCA_030452775.1 Micrococcales bacterium
CGGGGCGCCAGCACGCCCCACGGCCCTGGGCCGGTATCCGGGCCCTGGCCCTTCGGCGCGACCCACCCTCCCCCGCGGCGGTGGACCGCTCAGGTCACCACCGGTTCGCGACGTCGATGACCAGACGCTGGCCGCCACCGGCGCTGGGGAGGGTGAACACCCGCATGGGCAGCCGGGCCCGCACGCCGAGACCGAAGTCGGTGTATCCCTCGAAGCTCGAGACCCACTTCAGCTGTCGGAAGGTGTTCCACCCGGAGTAGTTGACGACGCCGGACGGCGGCACCTGCTTGGCGGCGGGGGCGTTGACGGTCACCTGGAGCTTGGCGCCGCCGTTGAGCGCGACCGGGGCGCCGCTCGGGCCGCGGACGCTGCTGACGTACCGGACGGTGTACCCGACCGTGCCGCTGCCCTTGCCGATGTCGAACACGACGCGATCGAAGCAGGCGTGCCGACCGGAGCGGACGTCGAGGATGTTGCCCTGGGTCATGTTCGTGGAGCTCTTCTGCAAGGAACCCCAGTAGATGCCACAGTACGGGCGGGAGGCCGCGGAGGCCGACGTGGTCGCGGCGGTGGCCGCGACGGGCGCGATGAGTGAGGCGGCAGCGGCGGCGATGGCTAGCCGGCGACGAGTTGCCGTGATCATTGGAGTGTCTCCCTTCTGGAGGAACGACCGGCACGGTGTCGGTTGCTCTGCAGTGAAGACGTGTGATAGGTCACATCGGTTGACTGGCCGGGCCCGGTTTCTTGGGTCCGGTTCTTCGGGCACCGGGTCGCACTACCCTGGGCCCATGAGCGCGATCCGGCTGCGCCTCGACCTCGCCTACGACGGGACGGGCTTCGCGGGCTGGGCCAGCCAGCCGGACCGCCGCACGGTCCAGGGTGAGCTCACCGCGGCCCTCACCACGGTGCTGCGCCCACCCGAGCCGGTCCGGCTCACGGTCGCCGGGCGCACCGATGCCGGGGTGCACGCACGCGGCCAGGTCGCGCACGTCGACATCGACCCCGACGCTCACGCCCGCCTGCCGGGCCGGTCCGAGCGGAGCCCGGAGGCGGCTCTGCTCAGCCGGTTGGGCGGCATCCTGCCGCCCGACATCGCCGTGCGGGACGGGGCCCACGCGCGGGTGGGGTGCGCCGCGCGCTGCGGGGCGCGGGCGCGCCCCAACCTCACCCGGACCGCCGCCCCGCCGGCTACCCGGGACCCGCTGCGACGGCACGACACGCTGTGGTGGCCCCGGTCCCTCGACGCCGCGGCGATGGGCGCGGCCTCCAGGGAGCTGGTGGGGCTCAAGGACTTCGCCGCCTTCTGCAGGCGGCGCGAGGGTGCGACGACGATCCGCACGCTCCTCGAGTACTCCTGGGTGCGTCTGCCCGACGGGGTTCTCGCCGCGACGGTCCGCGCCGATGCCTTCTGCCACTCGATGGTGCGTTCGCTCGTCGGCGCCGCAGTGACAGTGGGAGAGGGCCGGCGGTCCGTCGACTGGCCCGAGGCGATGCAGCGGCGCGGCGAGCGCACCGGCATCCCCGTGCTGGCGCCGCACGGCCTCAGCCTCGAAGAGGTCCGCTACCCGCCCGACGCGGACCTCGCGGCCCGAGCGAGCAGCAGCCGAGCCAGAAGGGACCCGCGGATAACGGCGTGACGCGCCCGGCGGCATACGGCACTCTTGATGGTTGTGGGCCATGTCGACGTCAACTCCATCTCCTTCACGCTGCCCGACGGACGGCCGCTACTCGGCGGACTGTCGCTGCGCGTGGGGGAGGGGGCCAAGGTCGCGCTCATCGGCCCGAACGGGACCGGCAAGACGACGCTGACGCGCATCATCGCCGGCGACCTGCTCGCGCAGGAGGGGGCGGTGACCCGCTCGGGCGGGCTCGGCGTGATGCGCCAGTTCATCGGCCACGTGCGCGACGAGTCGAGCGTCCGTGACCTGCTCGTGTCGGTTGCGCCCGCGCGGATCCGCGCCGCGGCGAAGGAGGTCGACCGCACCGAGCTGCTCGTCATGGAGCGAGACGCCGAGGATGACCAGATGGCCTATGCCCACGCCCTCATCGAATGGGGTGAGGCCGGCGGCTACGAGCAGGAGACGCTCTGGGACACGTGCACGGTCGCGGCGCTCGGCGTCCCCTACGAGCAGGCCCAGTGGCGGCGCGTCAGCAGCCTGTCCGGTGGCGAGCAGAAGCGGCTCGTCCTCGAGGCGCTGCTGCGCGGCCGGGAGGAGGTGCTGCTGCTCGACGAGCCCGACAACTACCTCGATGTGCCCGCCAAGCGTTGGCTCGAAGAGTCGCTCGTCGGGTCGCCCAAGACGGTGCTGTTCATCAGCCACGACCGCGAGCTGCTCGATCGGGTCGCCACCCGCATCGCGACCCTCGAGCCGGGCCCGGCAGGAGCGAGCCTCTGGGTACACCCCGGGCGATTCTCCACGTATGCCGCTGCCCGCGCGGACCGCAACGCCCGCCTCGATGAGCTGCGGCGGCGCTGGGACGAGGAGCACGTCAAGCTCAAGGCGCTCGTCCAGATGTACAAGGCCAAGGCGGCGTACAACGACGCGATGGCCTCGCGCTACCAGGCGGCGCAGACCCGGCTCGCCAAGTTCCTCGAGGCGGGACCTCCCGAGGCGATCCCCGTCGCTCGACACGTCACCATGCGGCTGACCGGCGGGCGCACCGCCAAGCGCGCGCTCGTGGCACGCGATCTCGAGCTGACCGGCTTGATGAAGCCGTTCGACCTCGAGGTCTGGTATGGCGAGCGGGTCGCGGTCCTCGGGTCCAACGGCTCGGGCAAGTCGCACTTCCTGCGGCTGCTCGCAGCCGGCGGTTCCGATCCGGCGCCTGAGCAGCGGCCGGTCGGCGACATGCGCCCGGCCTCCGTGGCGCACAGCGGGATCGTGCGACTCGGGTCGCGGGTGCGGCCCGGCTGGTTCGCCCAGACACACGACCACCCGACGCTCGTGGGCCGCACCCTCCTTGCGATCCTGCACCGCGGTGACGAACACCGGGCGGGCCGGCCCCGCGAGGAGGCGGCCCGCGCGCTCGATCGCTACGAGCTGGCCCGATCGGGGCAGCAGCGCTTCGAGTCGCTGTCGGGCGGGCAGCAGGCGCGGTTCCAGATCCTGCTGCTCGAGCTGTCCGGGGCGACGATGCTGCTGCTCGACGAGCCGACCGACAACCTCGACCTGCAGTCGGCTGAGGCGCTGGAGGACGGCCTGGATCGCTTCGAGGGCACCGTCGTGGCGGTGACCCACGACCGGTGGTTCGCCCGGCGTTTCGATCGATTCCTCGTCTTCGGGGCCGACGGGCGGATGTACGAGTCGTCCGAGCCGGTGTGGGACGAGAGTCGGGTGCTCCGTCCCCGTCCGTGACGGCCGTCAGAGGGGTAGCGTCAGGTCATGGACATCGCCGATCTCGCGGTCCCCGTCGTCGCCGCGCCCATGGCCGGCGGCCCGTCGACGCCCGAGTTGGCGGCCGCGGTGGGCGAGGCGGGCGGGCTCGGCTTCCTCGGAGCAGGCCACCTGTCCGTCGAGCAGCTCGCCGAGCAGATCGCACAGGTGTGGTCGCTCACCTCGCGGCCGTTCGGTGTCAACCTCTTCGTTCCCGCCGCCGTCAACACCTTCACCGACTCGTATGCCGTGTCGACCGGTTCGCTCGTGGGCTCCGAGCGCGTCCGATCCGTCGCGCGGTACGCGGCGCGCCTGCAGGTGGAGGCCGAGCGCATCTGGGTCGAGCTGCCCGAGCCGCGTGGAGACGACACGGACATGTGGGAGCGCACGGTCGATCTGGTCGTCCGGGAGCGGGTGCCCGTCGTGTCGTTCACGTTCGGCCTGCCCCCGCGAGCGGTGATCGTCGAGTTGCGCACCGCCGGGATCACCACGGTGGCGACCGTCACCGACGTGGAGGAGGCCCGGGCCGCCGTCGCGGCGCACGTCGACTGGTTGTGCGTTCAGGGACCTGGCGCCGGTGGGCACCGCGGCACCCTCGATGAGGCCAAGGAGCCGGGGTCGCTCGACCTGGTGGATCTCGTGCGGGCCGTGCGGGCCGAGACGGACCGGCCGATCGTCGCGGCCGGAGGCATCGGCGATCCGGAGCGGGCGGCCACCGTGCGTGCGGCCGGCGCCGACGCGGTGCAGCTCGGGACGGCGTTCCTCCTCACCCCGGAGGCCGGCACGGCGCTGGCCCACCGGCGAGCGCTGACCGATCCGGGCTACTCGACGACTGTCGCGACCCGGGCGTTCACCGGCCGGCTTGCGCGAGCGCTCGAGACCGACTTCGTCCGCGCGCACCACGCCGAGGCGCCGGCTGCCTTCCCGGAGGTGAGCCAGCTGACCGGGGTGTTGCGGCGTGCTTCGGCCCAGGCGGACAGTCCGGATCTCATGGCGCTCTGGGCGGGCACGGGCTGGCGCAGCGCCAAGCCGGTCCCGGCGGCGGTCGTCGTCGCCGAGTTCGCGGCGGCCCTGCGCTGAGCAGTGTGCCATCGCCCGACTGGGAGCCCGGCTACGGTGTCGTCATGGCGACTGCGGAGGGAAACCTCACCTGGCTACCCGCTGCCGACC
>JAKDLQ010000196.1 GCA_030452775.1 Micrococcales bacterium
CGCGCTCGGCCGCGACGTTTCACCTCGAACCACCCGCCCCCCGACGGGTCGAGGTAATCCCTCGCGCTCGGCCGCGACGTTTCACCTCGAACCGAGGCCGGAGCGGGTATCGATGCTTGAGCGGCGACGATGGATCGGCGCACGGTGTGGGCATGATGGTCCGGTGAGTGCCGACGCCGCTTCCGACCCCGCCGTGATCGGCGCGCGTGTCCGGCGCCGGCCCTATCACCACGGCGACCTGCGCCGTGCCCTGCTCGATGCCGGACTGGAACTCGCCACCGAAGGGGGCCCCGACTCGGTGGTGCTGCGCGAGACGACCCGCCGCGTCGGGGTCTCCGCCAATGCGGCATACCGCCACTTCGCCGACCGGGACGCACTGCTCGCGGAGATCGTGTCGCTGGCGCAGGGCAAGATGGCCGATGCGATCTTCGACGCGATCGATGCGGTGCCCGACCAGGGTGACCCCGGTGCGACCGCGCGCGCTCGATTCCGGGCTGTCGGCATCGGCTACGTGCGCTTCGCACTCACCGAGCCGGGTCTCTTCCGCACCGGCTTCACCGTCCCGACCGATCTGCGCCGAGCCTTCGCGCCCCAAAGCGCCGGCGAGTGCGGACGCACGCCATACCAACTGCTGTCCGACCGGCTCGATGACCTGCTCGCTGTCGGTGTCCTTCCGGTCGGGGAACGCAACGGGGCCGAGTTCCTTGCATGGTCGGCAGTTCACGGCCTGGCGATGCTCGCCCTCGACGGGCCGCTGCGAGCCCTGCCGCGCGAGAGTCTCGACGAGCTGACACCGCGGCTGGTCACGATGGTCGACGTGGGCCTTGGTGTCCGTGATCCGTCGTCCACCTAGAGTGCTGGCGTGAGCATCGACTCGACGCCGTTTCACCTCGACCCCGACTCGTCCGCGTTCTACCGGCGCCTCGACGAGCACAGGTTCGCACCGACGCTGCATGCCCAGGGCGCCTGGCGCGACGACGAGCAGCACATGGCCCCGGTCAGTGGGATCCTCACTCACGCCATCGACCTGCATGAGCCCCGCGCGGACATGCAGCTGTCGCGGATCAGCTTCGACATCCTTGGCATGATCCCGGCCCGCCCGTTCACGATCGACGTGCGCACGACGCGCCCAGGTCGCACGATCGAGCTGGTCGAAGCGACGATGGTGATCGATGACCGGGCCGTCGTGCGCGGGCATGCCTGGCGCCTCGCCACGAGCGACACCTCCGAGGTGGCAGCGGTGGAGCTCGACGCGATGCCGGCGCCCGAGCTCTTCCCGGAGTGGGAGGCCTCCAAGCTCTGGAACGGCGGCTACATCGCCGCGCTCCTCGGCCGGGCCGACCCGCAGCGGCGCCCCGGCAGGACTCGGACCTGGCTGCGATCCGGCTCCGAGCTGCTCGAGGACGAGCCGTGCTCGCCGACCGCTGACCTCATCCGAGTCGTCGACACGGCCAACGGCATCGGCGTGCGCGTCTCCCCCACCGAATGGGCCTTCCCCAACATCGATCTGACCATCCACCTGCTGCGTGACCCGGTGCCCGGCTGGGTCGGCTTCGACACCCGCGTCTCGTTCGGCCCGGGCGGCGTCGGTCTCACTTCGACGACCCTGCACGACGAGCAGGGCCCGGTCGGGCGAGCCGAGCAGATCCTCACCGTCCGCAGGCTGCCCCTCGGCTGAGGCGCAGCGTGACCGCCTCAGCGCATCGTGAGCACGACCACGATTCCCAGGACGGCGAGCACCACTTGAAGCCCGGTCATGATGATGACCTCTTGGACGGCGACACGGACCGCAGCGTGGGGGAAGGTCGGCGCGATCACCCGCAGCCGCCGCCTGATGCGGACGATGACGTATGCCGCCGCCAGGCAGGTCAGCGACACCATCGCCAGGACGAGCACGCCGAAGGAGTCCACCCACCGGATGAGTAGCAGCGATGCCGCCAAGAGGCTGAGCATCGTGCGCTGCCAGGCAAGCTCGGTGCGCTCGGGTTGCAGACCCGGATCCTCACGCGCGTGCCAGGTCGTGCCGCCCCGTGTCATCGCCACACCGTGAAGACCATGACGATGACGAACACTGCAGCGATCGCACCGCCGACGGCAAGGAGCGGCAACACGAGCGGGAACGGCAGCGGCGTGTGCTCGCGCATGGCCTGCTCGACCCGCAGCCATCGCAGGCCCGCGCCGAGGCTGACCGCCATCCCGAGCACCAGCAGCATCACGACGAAGACTGTCCGGGCCGGCGTGATGAACGTGTCGGCCAGGAAGCCCTCGATGGCGATGCCCCCGGCGATCAGGGCCATCGCGGTCCGGATCCACGCCAGGAAGGTGCGCTCGTTGGCCAGGGTGAATCGCGGGTCGGGCTCCCCGCCTCTTGGCAGCAGGTGACGCGCCAAGCGCCCTCTGTCCGGCTTCTCCGCCATGCTCCGGAGGTTAGTGGATGAGCGCGCCTGCCGACGCGGGCGGCGGTTCGGGGCGGGGTGATGTCCGGAGCCGGGCAGCCTCTGCCCCACAACGACGCCCCAGGCATCGACGCGCCCACGGTCGGCCACGTCATGTCGCCCACCACGACTCGGCGGCATAGGCGCCCGGTCAGCCCGTCACGCTTCGCTCCGAGACTCGAGGTGCTGATTTGCGCTCGCGCGTGGTCAGCTCGTCGACCTGCTTCGTCGCCGTGGCCAACGCGACGATGCCCCGATCGTGCTCGCGCCGCAGGAGGATCTCGTCGGTCGTCGTCGAGTCGCCCGCCGCGGCAGCCGCCCCGGCCATCTCGCTCAGCCGGGCCCTGACGACGACGGTGTCCTGAAACTCGCCGAGGCTGTCGGTGACCGACTCCCATCGCTCGGCCATCGGGGCCGAGCCACTGCCGGATACGACATCGAGCGCCTCGTGGGCGTAGCGGGCCGCCTTCGCCTTCTTACGGACCTCGTGGAGCAGGTGGAGCCGGTTGGCCTCCTCATGCTCGGCAGCAGCCGCGGCCCGGGCCCGCTCGACCCTGCGCTCGGCTTTCCGGACGAGTGAGCGCATCTCCTCGCGGGCGGGAAGGGCCGCGCGGGGGCTGAGTGGCGGATCCCGCAGCATCTCGACCGCTGACTCCATCAGCTCGGCCATCCGCTCGGAGTCGAGCGCATGGACGAGCACCTCATGGGCCGCACGATGATCGGTGTCGAGCCGCCTCTCGAGCCGCTCGCGGACATTCCCCACGATCTGCTCTGGCGGAAGAGCATCGAGGTCGCCGATGATCCGTCCCTGTAGTACCTCCGCGTCGCGAGGTCCGCCGAGCATTTCGCCGAGCCAACGCACCTCTGCCGCAAAGGAATCCGTGACGCTACGGTCAAACAGGCGGCGGAAGGTCCGCAGCGAGCTGCGCAGCCGGCGGGTGGCCACCCTCGCCTTGTGCACTGCACCCGGCACATCACGACGCACATCGCCCTCGAGCCCCTGCAGGGTCCCGATCTGCCTGCGGATGTATCGCATCGCGACCCGCCCGGCAGTCAGCGGCGCTGGCTGCGCACCGTCCTCGGCTACTTCGCCCTCTTCAAGGCCGAGCGAGCGGGCGACCTTGGAGCGGCTGCTCGATCGGGTCAGGCCCGCCTCGAGCAACAGCACTTCGATCGCCTCGAGGTCACCCAGTGACCCTTCGACGAGGTCGATCTCAATCTCACGCCACGCGTCTGAATGTCCCCCGACCGCGGTAGATGTCACGTGGTCGTCGGCGATCACCGCCACCACCGCGTGGTCCTCGACGCGCAGGATGTCGCGCTCCGTCCGGTCTGTGACGAGTCTCGCGACGGGGATGAGGGCATCGAGCTGGAGCACGTCCGCGACGTGGACGCGAAGCGCCCGGGGCACCAGCGCCGGGCTCCGTCCCGCCCCAAGCGGCGCCGTCAGCTGGACCCGGGAGTCATCGCTCTTGGGGAACTTCAGGTGCCACCCCTCATCGGCCCCGCCCTCTCGTCGCCGCAGGGAGTAACCGGCCCGGATGAGTGCCAGGTCCATGGTGTCCACATAGTCCGCGGCGAGCTCGAAGCGGCGCGCCGGGCCGAGCGCATATGCGGGCGCAAGCTCGACCAGGAGATCGGCAGCGGACGCGACGGCATACTTGCGTTCGGTCTCGACGTGCTTCACGGAGGCTCCTCGCTTGCCGGCACCACGTAGACCTGCTCATTGTCTCCCCTCGGCTTCCGCGAACCAGCAGGGCACATGCGAACCAGCGCACATGCGAACCAGCAGGGAACGCCGTCGCGAGTGCGGCTCACAACTCGAGTGGCCCCCGGCAACCCCCGGGGCCGGGGGGTTGCGGGGGGGCCCCCCCCGCCTGCCGCGTCTGCCGTCCGACCCGGCGCCCCCCCGCGGGGCCCCCCCGGGGCGGCCCCCCCCGGCGGGGTGGCACCGGGGGGCGCCCCCCCATGGGGGCCCCGGGGCCCC
>JAKDLQ010000197.1 GCA_030452775.1 Micrococcales bacterium
CGTTCCTTCGCCGTGACAGCAGAGGAGCTGGGCCCTGGGGGGCTGCTCGGGCGGCAAGGTCGGCTCCCACGGAAGGACATGGCTCGCGTTGACCCGACGAAGCTCATGCCAGGCAGCTTCATCCGAGACCGTGAGCGGGCGCAGGACGATCGTGGGGGACGTCGACGTATCGGTCAACACCACGGGCCACGAGCCCTCACCCGGCCTGGACCTCCATGGCAACCTCATCCCGAGGCATCCCCAGAACTCGACGAGTCCACCAGTCAGTCACCGCGCGCTGGAGGAGTCGTCGGTGTCGCCGGCGATGCGTGGTCACTGCCGGAGACCTGATCGAGCAGGTGGCCCAGCACCGGCTCGAGCACCTCGAGCGCGTCTCGCACCCCTCCGGGTGATCCGGGCAGGTTGAGGACGAACGTCCGGCCGGCAAGCCCGGCCAGCCCACGAGAGAGCATCGCCGTGGGGACGCCCTTGACGATGCCCGCGGCGCGAAGCGCCTCGGCCACGCCCGGGACGAGCCGATCGATCACCGCAGCAGTCTGCTCCGGGGTCTGGTCCGTCGGGGTGAGACCCGTGCCCCCGGAGGTGAACACCGCCTCGGGTGCGTCCTTCAGCGCCTCACGGAGCGCTTGACCGACGGCATCGCCATCGGGCACGACGCGGGCGTCGGGGACCGCGAAGCCCCAGTCGCGTAGCTGCTCGACGAGCAGGGGGCCGGTCCGATCCGGGTAGGTCCCTGCCGCCGCCCGGGTGGAGGCGACGATGACGACGGCGGAGCGACCACGGCCGACTCGTGTGGTCTCGCTGACCTCATTCATGCCAGTCCCCCGAGCGGCCGCCCGACTTCGCGGTGACCCGGACGTCGGTGATTCTCGCGTGCTTGTCGACGGCCTTGACCATGTCGATGAGGGCGAGCGCCGCCACCGCCACCGCGGTCAGTGCCTCCATCTCGATCCCGGTGCGATCCGCGGTCCGGACGGTCGCGGCGATCTCGGCACCGTCGTCGATGACCTCGACGTCGACCTCGACGCCGTGCACGGCGATCGGGTGCGCCAGCGGGATCAGCTCCGGCGTGCGTTTGACGGCCTGGATCCCGGCCAGCCGCGCGACGGCCAGCGCATCGCCCTTGGGCACCCGGCCAGCTCGCAGAGCCGCGACTGCGGCCGCCGACAGCAGGACCCGGCCGGCCGCTGTGGCCTCGCGTGCCGTCACTGCCTTCGCCGAGACGTCGACCATGTGGGCCGTGCCGTCGCCCCGCACATGGGTCAGTCGCTCCTGCTCCGCACGCGTGTCACCAGTCACGCGTCCCATCATGTCATCGGCGCCACCCTTGGATGTCCGTGACGGATGCTCGACGGCGGTGCTGACCTCAAGCGTTGAGCCCGAGACGCTCCATCCGTCGGGTGTGCTCATCGGTGAGGCGGGCGAACATCCGGCCCAGCTCGGCGAGGTCCGCGCCGGACCGGCCCGGCGAGCCGACGAGCAGTCCGGCCAGTGCGTCGTGCTCGACCCCCACGCGTTGAGCCTGAGTGATCGCCTCGCCGACCAGGCGGCGGCCCCAGAGCGCGAGCCTTCCGGCCAGCCGCGGATCGGCCGCAATCGCCTCGCATACCGCGGTGACGATGAAGTCGGCGGCCCCGTTGTCCTCGTGCACGACGTCGCGCACGAGTGCCTGGGTGTCGGCATCGACGTACTGTGCGACCTCACGGTAGAAGTCCTGCGCGATGCCCTCCCCCACGTAGGCCTTGACGAGCCCCTCCAGCCACCCCGATGCCTGAGTTCGGTCGTGGAACTCATCGATCGCGGCGACGAAGGGCTCCATCGCATCCTCGGTCGCGACGCCGAGGGATGCCAGCCGTTCCGCGAGCGCCTCGTAGTGCGCGAACTCCCGGGCGGCGAGACGTGCCAGCTCGGCCGTGGAGCGTAGGCCGGGGGCGTGCTCGGAGTCTTGGGCCAGCTGGGAGAAGGCCCGCAACTCGCCGTAGGCCAATGCGCCGAGCAGGTCGGTGACCCCGGCGCGATAGTCCAGATCCCACTCGTCCGGGCCGCCGGTCTGCGCTCGATCGTCGCCGGCGTGGTGGTGCTCACCGTCGGTATTCTGGGCGTCGGCCGCGGCTGTCTCGTCCATAGCCACAATGTAGTGAACGGTGAACCCATCCACACCCGGTAGAGTAGGCAGGACATATCGGTGCCCGGTCGGCACAATGGTTCTTCCTGACGATGCGCTTGCTCACCCCACGAGCATCCGTGGCGCGACGTCGCCACAGACTTTCCTGACACTCTCCGATCGGCCCGCCACGAGACACTGAGCTCCCGCTCGCGGGGTGCTCGTGCTGATCGAGAGACGTTGATGACACAGAACACCGCCAACCTCACCGCGCCCGAGACGCAGACCGTCACCGCAGCGACGGAGGCGCCGCCGGACCCGGCGAGCGAGGCAGCCCCCATCGAGATCGCGCCCGTCGCGGAGATCCGCTTCACCGACTTCGACATTCATCCGGATATCGTCGCTGCCTTGGCGGACGTGGGTATCGAGCACCCGTTCCCCATCCAGGCCATGACGCTGCCGGTGGCCCTGGACGGTCACGACATCATCGGTCAGGCCAAGACCGGCACGGGCAAGACGCTCGGCTTCGGGGTGCCGATGCTGAACCGCGTCGTTTCTCCCCGAGACGAGGCCTATGCCTCACTCGCCAAGCCCGGCGCGCCGCAGGCCCTTGCCATCACCCCGACACGCGAGCTCGCCGTCCAAGTGGCCGGCGACCTCGCCCGCGCCGGGAAGAAGCGCGGCGTCCGCGTCCTCACCGTCTATGGCGGCCGAGCCTACGAGCCGCAGATCGAGGCGCTGAGGACCGGCGTGGAGGTCGTCGTCGGCACCCCGGGCAGGCTCATCGACCTGGCCAAGCAGGGGCATCTGGACCTCTCGCAGGCCAGGGTCGTCGTGCTCGACGAGGCGGACGAGATGCTCGACCTCGGCTTCCTGCCCGATGTCGAGACCTTGATGTCGCAGACGCCGGGCAGCCGACAGACGATGCTCTTCTCGGCGACGATGCCCGGGGCGATCGTCGCCCTGGCCCGGCGCTACATGACCCAGCCGACGCACATCCGCGCCATGGGTGATGACACCGAGAACGCGCACACCGTCAAGGCGGTCACCCAGTTCGTCTACCGTGCGCACGCGATGGACAAGATCGAGATGCTCAGCCGGATACTCCAGGCCGATGACCGCGGCCTGACCCTCGTGTTCAGCCGGACCAAGCGGACCGCCGCCAAGGTCGCCGACGAGCTCGCCCAGCGGGGATTTGCCTCGGCCGCCATCCACGGCGACCTCGGGCAGGGTGCCCGCGAGCAGGCGCTCCGGGCCTTTCGCAACGGGAAGATCGGAGTGCTCGTCGCGACCGACGTCGCGGCGCGCGGCATCGACGTCGACAACGTGACCCACGTCATCAACTACCAGTGCCCCGAGGACGAGAAGACCTACGTGCACCGGATCGGGCGGACCGCCCGGGCCGGCAACACCGGCGTAGCGGTGACCTTGGTCGACTGGGACGACCTGCATCGGTGGGCCCTCATCAACAAGACGCTGGACCTCGGGATCCCGGACCCCCAAGAGACCTACTCGAGCTCGGAGCACCTTCGTACCGAACTCGGCATCCCCGCCGGCGCCAAGGGCTACCTTCGCAGGTCCGAGCAGACGAGGGCCGGCCTGGATGCCGAGGTTCTCGAGGACATCGGTGAGACCGGCAAGCGGCACGGCAAAGGCCACGGCAAGGGCAGGGACGGCGCGACCGGGCGCAGTCGGGGCAGCCGCGAGGGTTCCGGGAACGATGCGGCTACTGCCGAGAGCCGACCGCGCCGCAAACGCAACCGGCGGCGCACCCGGGGAGGCGGAGCCGCCGCAGGTGTCGGTGCCGTCACGTCGAGCAGCATTCCCACGGCCGAGTCCGCCCCCGCCTCCGACGGCGATGCCGGCTCGCGCCCCCGTCGCCGCCGACGCAGAGGCGGCGCGGGTCGCACCGAGTCCGCCGCTCCGTCGGCGGGCACCGGCCCCGAATGACACCCCTCGTGCGGTCACCTGAGGCACATCGAGCGGGGAGTTGACCCTCGGCTTTGCCGCTCCATCCTCCTCCCGTATGCCGCTCAGCGCGATCTGCACCTCCGTCGCCACCTGCCCCTGGATCGCCCGCATCGGCCTCTGTGGAAGTTCGCCCACGCTCGGACGTGGACGAACGTCCACGGCCGGCGGCCCGAGCAGTCACAGGTCGACGCGGCGCACCTCGTTGGTTTGACGGCTCGACATGGAGTGACGCCGACGCGAAATGCCCGGCCTCAGGGCCGGGCGGGCGACGGTTCACGTACCACAACGGGCCAACCGCCAAAGTCTTCGCGCGTCCTCGAAGGGCCGCTTCGTGGATA
>JAKDLQ010000198.1 GCA_030452775.1 Micrococcales bacterium
CTGCGGGCATGAGACTCGGAGTGAACCTGGGCTACTGGGGGCGTGGTACCGACGGGGCCGACCTCGTCGCGATCGCGCAGGAGGCCGACCGGCTCGGCTACGACAGCGTGTGGTGCGCCGAGGCCTACGGGTCCGACGCCGTGACGATGCTGTCCTGGATCGGTGCATCGACGGAGCGGATCGGCCTGGGCAGTGCCGTCATGCAGATCCCAGCGCGGACCCCTGCCATGACCGCGATGACCGCGGCCACGCTCGACACGCTGTCCGGCGGCCGCTTCCGCCTCGGCCTCGGCGTGTCCGGTCCGCAGGTGAGCGAGGGATGGCACGGGGCGCGCTTCGCCAAGCCGCTCGCGCGTACCCGCGAGTACGTCGAGATCGTCCGAGGCGCCCTGCACCGCGAGACCGTGCACAGCGATGGTCCGCACTACCCGCTCCCACTGCCGGATGGCCCCGGTAAGGCCCTCAAGCTGACGTTACGGCCGCTGCGGCCCGACGTGCCGCTCTACCTCGCAGCCGTCGGCCCCAAGAACCTCGAGCTCGCCGGGGAGATCGCTGACGGCTGGCTCGCGATCTTCTTCAGCCCAGAGCAGTCGGGTGAGCAGGTGCAGATCATCCGGGAGGCCAGGCGTGCTGCCGGGCGCGGGACGGAGGCTGACCCCATGGGGGGTTTTGACATCGTGTCCACGACGCCGGTCGTGCTTGTCGACGATGTCGTCGAGGCTGCGGAATACGTCCGTCCCTACTGCGCGCTCTACCTCGGGGGCATGGGCACCCGGGAGCAGAACTTCTACAACCAGCTCGCGTGTCGGATGGGCTTCGAGGATGCGGCCGAACAGGTCCAACAGCTCTACCTCGAGGGCCGCCACCGGGAGGCTGCCGCCGCGGTGCCTTTGGAGTTCATCGACGAGACAGCACTCATCGGGTCGGTCTCCCGCGTGGCGGACCGGATCGGTCGTTACGCCGCAGCGGGGGTGCAGACTCTGCTCGTATCCGTCGGAGGCGGCATGACGCGGGCGCAAGCCACCGCGACGCTGGGGGCCCTCTCCCAGGTCCGCAACCGCGCCGGGCTTGCCCCCGAGGGCGGATGAGCGCATCTGCGGCCAAGGTCTGAGCGCCGGCTCGGGTAGGCTGCCAGACTGTCGTCGGCCCGGTGCGGCCGAGCCCGGGCTCGGCCGCTCTGCCGGACCCGCCGCCATCGCCGCAGGGCCCCCCAAACCATTTCGAGGATTGAGTGAAGCGTGGCTGACCTGGGCTACCTCGAGGCCGTCGTACTCGGCATCGTCGAGGGACTGACCGAGTACCTACCGGTCTCCTCGACGGGACACCTGACGATCGCCGAGAAGCTGCTCGGCCTGCAGGTCGATGCCCCCGAGGTGACCGCATACACGGCGATCATCCAGCTCGGAGCCATCGCGGCCACGCTCATCTACTTCTTCACGGACATCGTCCGCTTCGCCACGGCCTGGTTCCGCGGGCTCGCGCACGCAGGGGCCAGGCAGGACCCCGACTACGGTCTCGCCTGGGCGGTCATCATCGGGTCACTGCCGGTCGGCGTCGTCGGGTTCCTGCTCAAGGACGTCATCTCCGGCGGCCTGCGCAGCCTCTGGGTGGTGTCCGCGGCGCTCATCCTCTGGAGCGTCGTCATGGTCGTCTCGGAGCGGATGCACACCACGTTCGAGAAGCGGGGAGCGGTGCGTGGCGAACACTCCGTGAGACCGCTCGACGGCCTGCTCATCGGGCTGGTCCAGTGCTTCTCCCTCATCCCCGGCGTCTCTCGCTCCGGCGCTACGATCTCGGCCGGCTTGGCCCGCGGCATCGACCGCGTCACCGCGACCCGGCTCAGTTTCTTCCTCGCGATTCCGGCGCTCACCGCGGCGGGATTCTTCGAGGCTTACCAGGAGCGGGAGGCACTGTCGGCATTCGGTGTCGGGCCGATGGCGGTCGGCCTGGTCGTCGCCTTCGTCGTCGCGTACGCCTCGATCGCCTGGCTGCTCCGGTTCGTCGCGAGCAACAGCCTGATGGCCTTCGTCTGGTATCGCGTCGGGCTCGGCGTCATCCTCGCGGTCGCTCTCGGGGCGAACTGGCTGTCCGCGACGTGATCATCCGCGCCTGCGCCCGTGCAGGAGTCCTCGGACCTGGCCACGAACTCATCACGACAGGATCCGAGCGGCCATCACGTCCTCTGCTCATCAACGGGGAAGCGGACCTCATGGCCGGTGACTCGCCGGGTGCCGGGATCAGAGCCAGCCCGAACGCCGGAAGGCCCGGTAGAGGGCGGTGCACACCGACGCCATGAACAGCAGCGTGACCGGATACCCGTAGTAGAACTCACTCCCGCCGATACCCACGCTCGCCGTGAGTTCCGGCATGTGCTCGAAGTTCATGCCGAAGATGCCCGCCACCATCGTCGGCACGGCGGCGATCGCCACCCACGCCGAGATCTTGCGCATGTCCTCGTTCTGCTTGACCGAGACACCGGAGAGATGCGCGGAGAGGATGTCGGTGAGCAGCCGATCGTAGGAGTCGACGTGGTCCCCGACCTGACGCAGATGATCCTGCACATCGCGGAACCGGTGACGTAGGTCGGCGTGCAGGCTCGCGCCCAGCCCGTGCTCGATGAAGCTGCTCACGGCGTCGGTCAGTGGGCCACTGGCCCGGCGGAACTCCTGCACCTCCCGTTTGAGGCGGTAGATCGCATTGGCGTCGGCTTCTGCGGCATCGCCGAAGACGACGGCCTCGATGTTGTCGAGGTCCTGCTTGATCTCGGAGTCGACCGCCCGGTAGTTGTCGACCACCGAGTCCATCACCGCGTGAAGCACGCTCATGGGGCCGTGTTGGAGCCCGCCTTCCTCCACCTCGAGGCGATGTCGCACCCCGTCGAGGGGGTTGGCCTCGCCCTGGCGCACCGTCACGACGAATCGATCGCCGATGAAGAGCATGACCTCGCCAGTCTCGATGTCGCTCGTGCTGTCGATGTACCGGAGCGTCTTGAGCACGACGAAGATCGACGTCTCGTATCGCTCGATCTTGGCTCGCTGGTTGCCCTTGACGGCGTCCTCGACAGCGAGCGGGTGCAGGTGCAACTCTGTGTTGACCAGCGCGAACTCATCGTCGGAGGGGTCCTTGAGACCGATCCACAAGAAGCCCTCGGCTCCAGTGCGCAAGGCGTCCAGATCTGCTCCGAGGTCGCCGCACGGGTGTCGGCGCCCGTCACGGTAGATGGCCTGATCGACGATCACCCACCTACCTCACCACGTCCTGGCCGGATGAGCGATGAGGCGCGTGCGTCTACGCTGGCTCAGTGCCCACCGTGATCTTCGTGCGCCACGCACGCTCGAGCGCCAACACCGCCGGCGTCCTCGCGGGCTGGATGCCCGGCGTCTTCCTCGATGCGACCGGGGAGAAGCAGGCCGAGGCGGTCGGAGCGAGACTCGCGGCGACGCGTCTCCCGATCGTCGAGGTCGTCACCTCGCCACTGGATCGATGCGTGCAGACCGCGGATCGCATCGTGGCCGCGCTGGAAGGGGTGGACCGCAGCGTCTCCAACGGGTTGGGGGAGTGTCACTACGGCTCGTGGACCGGACGTCCCATCTCGGAGCTGGCCAAGGATGAGCTGTGGAACGACGTCCAGCGCCGACCCAGCCTCGTCCGCTTCCCCGACTCGGCCACCTACCGCGCCGAGTCGCTGCTGGAGATGCAGGCGCGAGCACTGCAGGCGGTGCGTGAGACCGACGAACGAATCGCCGGCGAACACGGACCGGACGTCGTCTGGGTTGCCGTCAGCCACGGCGACGTCATCAAGTCGGTCCTCGCGGACGCCGCGGGCGCCCATCTCGATGACTTCCAGCGGTTACACGTCGATCCTGCCTCCGTCAGCGTCGTGCGATACGCGGATGACCGGCCCTTCGTGCTGCGGCTCAACGACGTGGGCGGGGACCTCGACGGGATCCGCCCGGCGCAGCCCGACGCGGTGGACCGGGGCGATGCCGTCGTCGGTGGAGGGGCCGGGCCGTCGGTTAGGGTCGAACCATGACGCTCCAGGACTTCGATCCCGCCGGACGCTTCGTCGCCGGCACGGTCGGGGACCCCGGGCAGCGGGCGTTCTATCTGCAGGCCTCGGACAGCACGAGACTGATCACCGTGGGACTCGAGAAGCAGCAGGTGGCCCTCCTCGCGGAGCGGGTCCTCGAGATGCTCGACCGGCTGGCGCCCGAAGGGGCTGCCACCGATGCCGACGCTGCCGCCATCGAGGACACCGACCCCCTGAATACGCCTTTCGACGAGGACTGGCGGGTCCAGACGCTCGCCCTGTCGTGGAACGATGAGCGCGAGGTCATGATCATCGAGTGTCACGACC
>JAKDLQ010000011.1 GCA_030452775.1 Micrococcales bacterium
GTTGTTGTTTGTCGAGATGCAGCGAAGATTGAACTCTTGCCCGATGAACTTAGAGTTCACGAACCTGCGCGCACCTTGTTGTCTCGGCGCGGCACGACAGCCTCGAAGTCCTGACCGAGACAAGTGAGGTGGTGCAGTCATGTATGAGATGACGCCCGGCTGGCTGGCCAAAGAACGTGGTGTGCCCAAACTGCACATGTGGCACGCGATGCAGGAACTGCGCATCAACGCCAAGCGCATGTGTCGCCCGACTGTCCGATCGCCAAGAAGGCGCCCTTCGCACCTATTACACCAACAAGCAGAAGGCGCGTACTCGACGAGCAGCTCATGGCGTGGTCGGGCATCAACCTAGGTCGGTGGCACCCATCCCTGCTGACCGGGAGTTCCCGCGAACCTGCTCGTGCTGCGGTCGACGCTGGGTTCACCGCGGGGTCAAGGATCGAGCTGGCACGTTGTGCCCACAGTGTGAGGGCCACCATGCCTTGCCCGAGGAGGGGATTGAGCGCCGGCTCGCTCGCGCCGAAGAGCATGCAGCGATCTATAGGAAAGAACGCGACGCGGCCTACGGCGCAGTGCAGGAGCACCGTCGCCTTCGGGTAGCCGCATACGAGAGCCGGGCCAAGTGGCGTGCGGCGATCGAAGAGGTCGTGCTTGACCACGATGAGGGGCCCGACGGACTCTGCTGGTGCGGTCATGCGCTCCCATGCCGGACCTGGCTCAAACCGGATGAGGCGAACCGTGGCATCCATTGCGAGGTAGAGAAGTGGTCATCGTGGAGCGACGTGCGCCTGGAGGGGTTCCTCTATAGCGAGAGCCGAGCGCACTCCTCCGTGATCGATGAGGACGAGCCGGAGGACGACGAGTTGGGGCCTGTTGAGACCGGGGCCTAGCCGCTTGAAGAGAACGTGTCGGAGGTTGCCGGTACATTGCGAGGGATGAGTCGAGAATAGTCAGGAGAACCAGACAAGATGACCGAGGCTGGACGAGCACAGAAGATCCTTACGGCGCTGACTGACTACGAGCATCAGGTCCCAAGGAGACACTGCTCGTGCCACTGCGCACGGGCAACCGACCCTTGCCCGTCATCACCGTCCCTCTGGACCTTCCGGTGTTGAACACACGGAGTTTCCGGATCGCTCCACTGCTCGCGAGCATGGCTGAAGCCAAGGCAATTGGAACAGATCCATTCTCGGCCTCATCGCAGCGTATCGTGTCGGAGTTGGTCGTCGCCTCGCACCGACACGTCAACGTGCCCACGGATCGGACTCTCCTGAGTGCCGAACTGCACCCGGTGCCCGTCTGGACCGCACCCTGAGGCGTTGCCTGCCAAGATGGGGCACGCCAGGCCATGCGGCAACACGACGGCCTTCGTGTCTCCTACGCTAGGAACGCATCACGCGGCAGGGGAAGAGCGTGCGTCACGACATGCCTGTGACAAACGTCAGTGGCCCGGCTACGGGGCCCACAGGCGGATCGGGCAGCGGGACGACGGTGCGAGCCTTCTGTGCCACAATAAGAGAGTGGACCGACGGCTCCGGTGGTATCGCTCCGCGCGCCGCCACCGGATCGGCAAGGCCCACGCGATGCACGTGATCAACTCCTGTCGAGCCCGAGTACGTCGAAGCTACCGCGAGGCGGACGCACGACTGGTCTGGATCGGCGAGGACGACCGCGGCGTCGAACTGGAGGTCGTGGCGCTGGACCTCGATGAAGCTGTCATCGTCATCCACGTCATGCCGACCGAGCTGCGGAGGCGATCAGATGAGTGAGCACACCAGCTACCGACTCGGACCGGACGTGCCCGACGAGGAGGAATTGTGCGACAGCCAGGGTCGCGTGATCGATGAGTGCTACGTCGAGCAGGCCGTCGAGGAGGCCATCGAGCAGGTCCACGGACGAGGGCGCCCCTCACTGTCCAAGAGCGGCGAGTCCCCGCTGCTGCGCGTCCGCCTACCACGCGAGCTCGACGAAGCGGTCAGCGACGCGGCCAGGCGCGCTGGAGCTTCCCGTTCCGAATGGGTACGACGCGCCCTCGACGAGGCAGTCCACCGAGCGAGCTGACGAGGACCGAACCAGTGTGGCGCTCCGCGGTGCGCCGGTAACGGATCCGCTCACGACAACGGCCCGGCCATCGACCGGACGTACCGTGGCAGAGTGCCAGTGGCGGGCGGTGCCGGGTTTGTGAGATGTCCTTGCTCGCAGACAAGTTTGTCATCTGGGGTCGGTTCTGCCGGAGAGGCGGTGAGTGACCGCGCGGGCCAGGGCCTCGAGGTCGGTGCCGGGCTGGGGTGCGATCGCGCCGTCGAGCACCAATGTGGCCAGCCCGTGCACCAATGACCAGGCCGCCATGGGACGCGGTCCGCAGTGCCGAACGTGGCTTGCGCCCTTCGGGGCGCGTGCCGAGAGCAGCTCGTCGAGCAGGCGCGCCCCCTCGCGGAGTCGACGAGCGGCCTTCACGTCCCGTGCGCGGAGGGACTCCGCGGCGACACGACTGTCCTCAACCTCGGCTCGCAGAACCGCAACTATGTGTCCTTGTGACTGTTGATGTTCACAACGTTGCCGTCTGGACCGCGGACGAGGAACCTTCGTATGCCCCAGGGTTCGGTAGTGAGCGGATGGACGATCTCGTACCCGCGTCGCCGCGCCTCCTCGTACGCCTCCTCTACGTCGTCACCCACGGTGACCGAGATCGCAGCGTTGCACGGAGCGGTGGCGTCGTGGGTGACCAGCTGAACCACAGCCTGCCCATCCGGGGACTGGAACCGGGTGACCCAGTCCATTTTGACTTGCTCGTCGCTGAGCCCCAGAAAGTCCTGGTAGAACTCGCGCGCCTCGGCGATGTCTGGAACAGCCAGGTCCGCGAAGATGTGAGTCGGCTGCATAGGTGGCTCCCTTCCTCGGCGCCACCCCAATCCTCCCACCAGACAGCGACCTGGGGAACCGTGCCCAGGCCGACCGGCTGCTGCAGGGCTTGTCATAGCTCCGGCGGGTCCGGTCCCGTCCGTAGGCCAAACGGGCTGCGACGAACTGTTGACGGCTTACGACTGTCGCCCAACGCCGGCCTGATCCCCAGTTGCGGGTCAATCCGGCCCGCCGTCGCAGCACATCCCCTGTCTGGCAAGGGCTCTCGACACGAGGCGCCCGGTGCGCGGCAAGGGTCCGTGGCAAGTAGCGCTCTGGGCGCCACCGGCAGCCTCGACAAGGGCGCGCTCGCGGCTGGTGTGCCGCGCGTGAGCGTCGAGGTCCGCGGCCCGGTTGACCAGAGCGCCTCACCGCGTGGCATGTTGTCGGTGGGTGCTGTAGGTGGATAGTGTTCCCTAGCTATGACGAATGCCGACAGATCCGCGCGCTCGGTGCAGGTGTCGGCATACCACCTCGAGGTCGACACGGCCGTTGCCGAGCTGGAGGCTGCCCTGACCGCAGACGCCGATGTCTCGGAGGCAATGGGCGTGCTCGACCATGCGTTCCGTGGTCCGGTGGCGTTGGAGATCATGGACCGGTTGCCGTACAGCCGTGCACACCTACTGACCGAGGCGCACCGAGAACTCGAACGACCCAAGCCCGGTTCGGCGTCGAATGCCAGGACTCACGTGGGTCTCGTCCGCATCCTGCTGCTGCACCAGATGGACGTCATGTGGTGGTCCGAGGTCGAGCCGTATGCCGACGACGCGGCCGTCGAGCACGCACCGGAGCTGCGGTCCTTGCCGACGCTGCAGGAAGCCGGCGCCCTGCGTTTCCGTTTTGCCACACAACCGGACGCGTTGTGGGGGCGCGGCCGCGATTACATGCTGCGACGACTGGCCACGCGGCGACGACCGAACGTGTCCGGGATGAAGTTCCTTGTCGCCCGACCTGAGATCGTCGCCGTGCTGAACGAGATCGCCGATGCCCTGAAGCGCCGGGCGCCGAAGGGCACGCCCCCACTCTGGGTCAACAGCACCGTGCGCAGCGTCGAGCATCAGATGCATCTCAGCAGTCTCGGGTACTCGGCGCTGCTGCCCAGCTCGCACTGCCTCGGCTTCGGCGCCGACGTCGAGATGGCATGGTTCGAGAGGTTCGGCGCGTACGACGCGCTGCGTGCCATACTGTTCGACTACCGTGACGGCGACGTCCTCAACATCATCGACGAGGGTCAGGCATGGCACCTGTGCCTCAGCCCTGACCATCTGTCGGCTTACAGCTGAGACCAACCACACGAGTGAGTGAGCTCTGAGATGTGCGGGATTGCCCTTCTCGTCGGCCCGGGTGCTCGTGGCCAGTACGCCACGTTCGCCGCAATGCTGGACCAGGTCCGTCCGCGTGGAGAGGTCGAGGAGACTCTCGTCGACGACGAGGCGCTCTTGGGGACACAACGACTGCGCATCGTCGACCGCGACCGGGCCGTGCAGCCATGGCAGTCCGCGGACGGCCGCTACGCGCTCTCCTACAACGGTGAGGTGTTCAACTTCGCCGACCTGCGCACCCAGCTGATAGGTGAGGGCCGGCAGCTTCGGTCTGTCAGCGACACCGAGGTCGTGCTGGAGGGTGTCCTCGCGTGGGGGGACGGGGCGTTGCCGCGGTTTCGCGGTGAGTTCGCCTTCGCCATGGTCGAGCGTGAGACACAGCGCGTGTTCCTGGCGCGAGACCCCGCCGGCGTCAAGCCCTTGTACTGGGCGTTGTCGCAAGGCCGGCTGGCGATCGCCTCGGAGGTCAAGGCACTAGTCGGTATCGCCGTCGGGCCAGGCGTACCCGTCCACGAGGTCCCCCCAGGCCACTGCGGCTGGGCCGAGCCGGGGTCGGAACCCGAGCTGCATCCCTATCTCGACCTGCTTCGCCTCGGCGAGGGCGAGGCGACGGTCGATGACCTCGACCGGGCCAGCAACCTCGTCAGGGAGACCTACCGGCGAGCCGTGCGGATGCGCGTCGATACCGACCTCACGGTGGGAGTTGTCCTGTCCGGCGGCCTGGACAGCTCGCTCACGCTGCTGCACGTGCGCGAGATGCACCCCGACTGCGTGGCGTTCACCGTCGGGACCGAGGACAGCGAGGACCTTGCGTATGCTCGCCGCCTGACCCGCGAGCTCGACGTCCCGCACGAGGTCGTGACCCTCCGTCCGCGCGACATCGGGCTCTCCGACGTGCGCGAGGCCATCCGGGTCAGCGAGGCGACGGAGTACGGCGACGTGATCAACTCCGTCGTGTCGAACCGCCTGTTCGAGCGCGTGCATCGCAGTGGAGTCAAGGTGGTGCTGACGGGCGATGGGTCCGACGAGCTGTTCGGCGGCTACGACATGTACAGCAGCATCTCCCCCGACCAGTCCCGTTCCCTCTTCCTGCACAAGATCCGTCAGCTGAGTCGTACCGAACTGCAGCGGGTCGACCGCACCAGCATGGGTAACGGCGTCGAGGCGCGGGTGCCCTACCTCGACCTGGACATGCTGTCGATGGCGATGCGGATTCCCGAGTCGATGAAGATCCGTCACGGGTACGAGAAGTGGATCCTGCGCCACGCCTTCGCCGACGTGCTCCCGGACTACATCCGCGAGCGTCACAAGAACCCGATGTCGCACTCGAGTGGTCTGCACGAACGGATCCGGCTCTATCAGCCGCTCTTCGCCGGCATCTATCGGTCCTACGGTTACGAGGGGCTCGGTCCGATGCGACGCGACTTCTGGCGTGTCCTGGTGGAGTCAGACCACGACCTGGACCGCGCGGTGGTGGCCGCCCAGTCCGCCCAGGACTTCACGCCCGCGGAGCATGCCCGCGACTTCGTGGGCGCCGTGAGATGGAACGTCGTCGGCGGTGTGCGCGCCGCACGACGCCGGCTGAGCCGACGGGGATGACGGCGCGGACATCGCATCGGCTCGAGGTCCGCAGTATCAGTGCGAGTGACCACCTCGACTACGTCCGTGGGTGCGCCGGCGCGTCCTACCTCCAGTGTCCGTCGTGGGGGCAGATGCCACCGAGGTGGCATCCGGAGAGTGTCGGATGGTTCGAGGGGCGTCGGCTTCGCGGCGTCGGCCTGGTCCTCTACCGCCGCGTCCCGATCGTCGGGTCGCTCGCCTATCTCGGCGAGGGGCCGGTGGTGGACTGGGCCGACCTCGGCGCAGAGGACATCACCGCGCCCCTGCTTGACTTCCTGCGCACCCGCGCGGTGTTCTCCGTCACGCTCGCACCCGCCCTTGTCCTGCGTCGGTGGCGGAACGAAGCGCTGCGTGCCGCGCTGCGCGTCGGGCAGGCACAGCGCCTGCGTGACCTTACGCCGGATGTCGTGGACGAGACCGCGACCGAGGTGGCCATCGCACTACGCGGTCAAGGGTGGCGGCAGTACGAGGCGACCGGCCCCGGGTTCGGCGGCAAGATGAATCCGCGGTACCGCTCGCACGTCCCGCTCACCCCGCTGCACGACCCTTCGACCGACCACTGGGCCGGTCTGCGGGCCCGACTCGACACGTCGTGGCGGCGCAACCTGCGCCGTTCGACGGCGAGCGGGGTGACGGTCGAGATGGGCGGGGCGCTCGACCTGCCCGTGTTTCATCGCCTCTACGTCGAGACGGCGACGCGCGACAAGTTCGCGCCTCTGCCCCTCGCGTTCTTCGAGAGGCTGTGGCGCGAACTCAGAGCCGAGGATCCGAAGCGGATCGAGCTGTACCTGGCCTCGTACGGCGGCCAGGTCCACGCTGCGGCGATCCGTACCCGGGTCGGCGACGAGTTCTCGTACACCCACGGAGCGTCGTCGAACGCGGGTCGCCGCGGGCGACCGAGCAACGCCTTGCAATGGCGGATGCTGACCGATGCCGCTGCCGCTGGGGCGTCGGTCTACGACCTGCGCGGCATCTCCGACACCCTCGACCCCGACGACCGGCTGTTCGGGCTGCTGCGCTTCAAGCTCGGTCTGGGGGCGGATGCCGTCGAGATGGTCGGTGAGTGGGACTATCCGCTGCGCCGCGTCCGACACCACGCGGTCGCCGCGTATCTCGATCGCCGACAGCGCTGACAGCGACCGCGCCGACCGCGCCGACCGCGCCGACCGCGCCGACAGCGCCGACCGCGCCGACCGCGCTGACAGCGCTGAGACGGGACGGCCACTCATCGGAGGGGCCGCCGTGGTTGCCGGCGTCCTGCCCGGCAGCTTCCAGCGGCGACCCGCGATCCCGGCCGAATGGTCGACGCCCGCATCGTGCCTGTGGATGGCCGATGGAGTCACCCGACCCGCCGGAGACGCTGGTGGCATCGCGTGCCGCTGATCCACGTCCTGGAACGCTTACCGGCCTACGAAATCGAGAACCGCCCTGGTTTGCGAGTGCTCCCACAGGTCGTTGTGCCCAGCGCCTTCGACCGCCACCAGCCGCGCGTCGGTGATCGCGTGAGCAAGCCGCTTGCCGAGCTCGAAGGGGATCACCTCGTCGGCCGTCCCGTGAACGATGAGCGTCGGCTGGTGCACCGCATCGGCGATCGACAACGAGTCGAAGCGATCGCGCACGAGCGAGCGCATGGGCAGCCAGCGGTACAAGGGGGCCGCGACATCGGGTAGCGACGTGTACGGCGACAGCAGGATGAGACGTGCCCCGTAGCCTTTCGCCGCGAGCGCCATCGCGACTCCGGTGCCCACGCTCTGGCCGGACACCACCAGTCGCTCACGGGGGATCCCCTTCGTCTCGATGAGGTGCGTGACCGCCTCGATGCCGGTGGCAACGAGCGACTGTTCTGACGGGCGCCCGCTCGCGCCCGGATAGCCGGGGTACTCCACCGCCGCGAACGACACGCCGCGTGCCCGCCACGCCTGCGCGAGCCACGCCGTATCCGCGGCCTGCTCCGCGTTGCCGTGAAAGTAGACGACGACGGGCCCATCTCCCGCGTTCGACCACAGGTAGAGGCTGCCTCCGGGCAGCCGCTGCGCCTCGAACCACGACGGGGCCGTCGCCTGCTCGGCAGGCGCCGGGAACACGAGCCCGCGTTGTGCGAAGAACACCAGGGCGCACCCGCCCAGGTAGAGGGTCGCCAGCGTGGCTGCGACTGCGATGGCCATCCTTGCCCCTCCCCTCATGACCGGAGTCTCGCACGACGCCACCGGCTGCCCGCTTGTCCCGCTGCGGCATTCACCCACCGCCCACGCGGCATCGTCTCGCGACAGTGTGGCCGTGAGACGCTGCTCAACCCCTGTGGCGCGCGCCCCTTGCCGCTCGAACCAGTGTGGGTATGCCGCCCACCTCGGTGTGCGCCGAGCAGCCGCCCGAGGCTGGTGGCGTCGGGCGGGGTGTGAGCGGCATACCGCCTCGTCGCCTGCGCCCGGCCGGCGCGGCCACCCGCGAGGAGCGGCAACGGCTGGCGGAGGAGCTCGCCAACACCAGGGGCAGGTGACCGCGGCGATCCGCGGCCGTACCGTCGAGGATACGTACCGAACGAAGGAGCAGCACATGAGCTGGACCACGCGGGACATCCCCTCCCAGCAAGGTCGCGTCGCGGTCGTGACCGGCGCCAACGGCGGCGTCGGCCTCGCAGCCGCCCGGGCGCTGGCCGCCAAGGGCGCCCACGTCGTGATGGCGGCCCGCAACCAGAGCAAGGCCCGGTCGGCGAAGAGTGACATCCTCGCTGCGGATCCTGCCGCAGCCGTCGAGATCGTCGAGTTGGATCTCGGCTCCCTGGCCAGCGTCGATGCCGCCGCCAAGGCGATCCTCGCGCGGCACGATCAGATCGACGTCCTGCTCAACAACGCCGGTGTCATGGCGGTCCCCGAAGGCAAGACCGCTGACGGGTTCGAGACCCAGTTCGGCACCAACCACCTCGGTCACTGGGCACTCACCGCACATCTGATGCCCGCGCTGCTGAACGCCGACGCCGCCCGGGTGGTGTCCATGACCAGCGTCGCGCATCACCTCTCCCGCGGCGTGGACGCCGACAACCCCCACCTGCACGGCAGCTACGACCCTTGGCGGGCCTACAACCAGTCGAAGCTGGCCACCTACCACTTCGGGCTCGGGCTACAACAGGCCCTCTCCGCAGCCGGCGTCTCGGCATCGAGCCTGATCGCCCACCCCGGCCTGACGAACTCCGACCTCCAGAGCACCACGCAAGCCCAAGGAGCAGGTGGCTTCATCGGCTGGTTCTCCGAGAAGTGGGCCAAGGCCATCGGGATGAGCACCGACCAGGGCGCCCTTCCCGCGCTGCGCGCCGCCACCGATCCCGCCGCCCGGGGTGGCGCGATGTACGCGCCCCGCTTCATCACCAACGGCGCCGCCGTGCGGCGGCCGATCCTGCGTCCGGGCAACAGGAAGGCGATCGCCACCCTCTGGGCGGTCTCCGAGCGCGAGACCGGGATCGAGCTGCGCATCACCCCGCGTTAACCCGAACGACTGGCGAATCGGACACGACATCCTCCAAACCCGGCGCGCTCGTCACCGCGCTCGACCCGTATCGGGTTCCTGAACCTTGGGACCCGAGGCCGGTGGCAGACGCTTTCGAGGAGGGAGTGGCCCGATTCGCCACACGCGGCGTGGACGCTGAGTCCTGCCTGTTTGCCACCCTGCACCTGCCGGTAGTCAGGCGACGAGGATGACGAGCTGCTGGGTCGCCCGGGTCATCGCGACGTAGCGGTCGACCGCTCCTTCGATGCCCTCACCGAACGCCTCCGGGTCGACGAGGACGACCAGGTCGAACTCGAGCCCTTTCGCCAGCTCGGGTGTCAACGACCGCACCCGGGTGGTCTCGCGGAACGTGGGATCGCCGATGACGCAGGCGATCCCGTCGGCGTGCGCGGCGAGCCAGGTGTCGATCACGGAGTCAAGGTCCGATGCCGACCCGTGGACGACGGGGATGCCGCTATCGCGGATGGAGGTTGGCACGTTGGCGTCGGGCAGCGCGGCCCGGATGACCGGCGCGGCCTCGGCCATGACCTCTGACGGGGTCCGGTAGTTGATGCTGAGGGAGGCCAGGTCGATCCGGTCGAACCCGACCCGCTCGAGTCGCTCCTGCCACGACTCGGTGAACCCGTGTCTGGCCTGCGCGCGGTCTCCGACGATCGTGAAGCTGCGCGACGGGCAGCGCAGCAGCAGCATCTGCCACTCCGCGTCGGTCAGCTCCTGGGCCTCGTCAACGACGATGTGGGCGAACGGGCCGGCGAGCAGGTCGGGTTCGGCGCCGGGCCTCGCGGCCTCGTCGGCCAGTGCGCCGCTCAGGTCCTCGCCGCGCAGCATCGACATGACGTGCATGTCCGAGTCGTCGGCCGTGATCAGGTGCTCGACGACCCTTGACATCTCCGCTCGCTCGGCGGCGAGGACGGCGTCGTGCCGACGCCTGCCTCGTGACGCCTGCGGGTCGCCGAGACGTTGTCGTGCGGCGTCGAGCAGCGGCAGGTCGGACACCGTCCAGGCCTCGGGATCCGCGCGCTGCAACCGCCGAACCTCGTCGATGCGAAGCCACGGCGCGCACATCCGCAGGTAGGCAGGCACCGACCACAGGTCCGCGACGAGGTCGGTCGGCTCGAGCAGCGGCCACGCGCGGTTGAGGGTCGCGACCAGCTCCTCGTGCTGCAGCAGTGACTTCCGGAGCAGTGCGGCCGGGGCGTCGCCCTCGTGCTTGTCGGCCACGATCGCGAGCAACTCCTCCCAGATGTCGTCACGCGCCTCGTTATGCGGGGTGCCGGGTGCCGGCGCGTCGAAGGCCGCGGCCCAGTCACCGGTGCTGAGCCAGATCACAGACCACGGGGTTGTGACCTCCATCCCCTCGGCCGGGGGCTCCTCGTAGAACGAGACGGCTGTCTCGACCGCCGTGACCATGCCGGCGGACGACTTGAGCCGGGCCACGTCAGGATCGGCCTCGCGCGGTGCCGTGGCCCCCTCTGCGACGAGGTCGCGCAGGGTGCAGGTCTGCACGCCCTCCTCTCCGAGGCTGGGCAGCACGTCCGCGACGTAGGCCAGGTAGGGCTGGTGCGGGCCGACGAACAGGACCCCGCCGCGACGGTGACCGAGGCGAGGGTCAGCGTAGAGCAGGTAGGCGGAACGGTGCAGCGCGACGACGGTCTTGCCCGTCCCCGGGCCGCCGTCGACGACGAGCGCGCCGCGGGATCCCGCGCGGATGATGGCGTCCTGGTCGGCCGCGATCGTGGCCAGCACGTCCCGCATCCGGGGTGACCGGCTGGCGCCCAGGCTGGCGATGAACGCGGACTCGTCATCGAGCGCGGCCGGCCGCTCGGACCCGTCGGGGGTGAACACCTCGTCCCAGTAGTCGCTGACCCGTCCGCGGGTCCAGCGGTACCGGCGGCGGCTCGCCAGGCCCATCGGGTTGGCGAGCGTCGCGCCGAAGAAGGGCTCGGCAGCGGGGGAGCGCCAGTCGATCAGCAGCCGAGCACCCGCGTCGTCGGTGACGCCGAACCGTCCGACGTACACGGGGTCGGGGTCGCCCACCTGGACTATTCGACCGAGGCACAGGTCGAGGCCGAAACGCCGCAGGGCGCGAAGGCGGGCCGTCAGCCGGTGCACCTCCAGGTCCCGGTCCAGCGCGGCCTGCCCGGCGCGAGCGGGCGCCTTCCGGGCGGCATCCAGGCGGCCGGACAGCTCGGCGATCGAGCGCTCGAGGCTCTCCGCGATGGCCGCGAAGTGCTGCTCGTCGCCGGCGATGAGCGCCGGGCCTGCCTTGGCGGCAAGGCGTTCGGGAAGGTCGAATGCCCCGGCCGTGGTCGTCATCGGGTTCACGTCATCAACTCCGATCTGCGCTCTGCGTGTGTGGTCCACACCGGCACATCGCGACCCTGCATTCCGAAGGTCCGTCCCTCGGCTGATCGATTGTGCGGCACAGCTCGGGTCTTGCCGCAAGCCCCCCAGTGCGCTATAGATTGGAAATGGAGGGGTGAGCGCACGAGTGCGCCGGGTCTGCCGCACGTATGCCGCTCGCTCGCCGACGACGGTCGGGTCCCAGTTCCGCACGTAGCTCGCGCTGCCCGCGCAGGTGCGACGCCCCCGAGGCTGATATTTCGTGGAGCCCTTGCCAGCCAGAATGTTAGTAACTAACATCCCAGCATGGGTCGTCGCTTTGAGACGCGTGCCGCCTTGCAGGACGCCGCGCTGGAGCTGTTCGCCGATCTGGGCTACGAGGGGACCACGACGGCGCGGATTGCGCGGCGCGCCGGGGTCAGTGAGATGACGCTGTTTCGTCATTTCGCGTCGAAGGAGTCACTGCTGCTGGACGACCCCTTCGATCCGGTCATGGCGGACGCGGTGCTCTCACGGCCAGCCGACGAGCCGCCGATGCGGGCGCTCGCCGAGGGCATCCGGGCCGCGTGGCTCGGCCTCGACACCGAGCAGGTGGCCGAACTTCGCGTGCGCCTGAGGATCGCGGCCGGCGCCACCACCTTGTCTGGGGCGTTGGAGCGCAACAGCGTCGAGACCGTGACCGCACTGACCGCCGCGCTGGTGGCTCGCGGCGTCTCCGCGGAGGGATCGGGGATCGCCGCCAGTGCCGTCATCGCCGGGCTGAGCAGGGCCCTGATGGACTGGGCGCAGGGCGAGGAGGGCGGCATACAGGATGCTGTCTATCGCGCGCTCGACGTCCTTGGTGGGCGGTAGTCGTGCTCTCTTTCGATAACGTCAGCGTGGCTTACCGTGGCGGCGCCGGCGTGCACGGCCTCGACGTCACGGTGGCTGCGGGCGAGGTCGTCGCCCTGGTCGGCCTCAACGGCGCCGGCAAGACGACGCTGATGCGCCTGGCCCTGGACATGCTTCGCCCCGACTCGGGGGTCGTGCGGCTCTTCGGACAGCCGGTGGCCGAGGTGCCCAGGGCGAGGTGGCGCGATGTCGGTCACCTCATCGAGGTACCGCTGGCCTACCCCGAACTCACCGTCCGGGAGAACCTGCGGATCGCCTGCATGCTGCGCGGCGCCAACCCGGAGTATGCCGCCGACTCTCTCGCGCGATGGCACCTCGAGTCCCTCGCGGATCGCCGCTTCCGCAGGCTCTCCCTCGGCAACCGGCAGCGCGTCGGGCTGGCCACGGCGCTGCAACACCACCCTCGTCTGATCGTCCTCGACGAACCGGGCAACAGCCTCGATCCGGCGGCGGTGATCACCCTGCGCGATGCGCTGCTTGGCGCTGCGCAGGACGGCGCGGCGGTCCTCGTCAGCAGCCACCATCTCGATGAGGTGGCGCGCATCGCGGATCGCATCCTCCTCATGAACGCCGGCCATCTCATCGGCGAGCTCGACCCGTCAGGGCTTGACCTCGAGCGCACGTTCTTCGACAGTGTCCACCGGGACGACACCGCCCGGGCCGGCAGCGCCGAGACACGATGAGAGATGTCGTCCGGGTCGAGGCCCTGAAACTGCGGCGATCGCCCGTCGGGACCATCGCAACGGTCGCCCTCGTCGGCGGGACCCTCGCCCTGCTGGCGGGCACCACGGCCGCACTGGCCGGCGGGAACCCCGAGCTGCGCGCAAAGCTAGGCCCGGCGGCGACGCGGGACTGGACCGGGCTGCTGTCATCCGCCTCTCAGATCACAGCCGTCGGCGGGCTGCTCGGCTTCGGGGTCGTGCTCGCCTGAATGTTCGCCCGCGAGTTCGCGGACGGCACGATCACCGGCCTGTTCGCACTCCCGGTCGGCCGAGGGCAGATCGCCCTCGCCAAGCTCATCGTGTATGGGCTCTGGGCGACCGGGGTGAGTGTCGCGCTGGCTGCCTCCCTCCTGGTCCTGGGCACGCTGCTCGGCTATGGTGCGCCGGATGCGGACGCGCTGACAGGGCTGGGACGACAGGTCGGACTCGGCGTTCTCACCGCGGCGATCGTCACACCCGCCGCGTGGGTCGCCACCGCGGCCCGCTCGCTCCTGGCCGGAGTTGGCGCCGCAATCGCACTGGTCGTCATCACCCAGGTCGGGGTGCTCGCGGGCGCCGGCGCATGGATGCCGCCGGCGGCGCCGGCCGTGTGGGCGATGAGCGGTGGCGTCGCCGCCGGCCCCGGCCCACTGGGGCTCGCGGTGGTGTTCGCGCTCGTCTTCGCCGCCCTCGCTGCACGGAGCTGGGTCCGCTTGCAGCTGAACCGCTGACCAGCCTGATCCAGCCCGACGGGCACGCCCACCCGGTGACCGGCCATCCTGACCGATCCCCCTGGACCCTGGCGATTCACCGAAGCCTTGGCGGATGCAGATGAGCCCGGGGAGGATGTCGAGAATGACGGTCTGGCTACGTCCCTGGGGTGAGCGTGGCCAGAAGGGGCGCACCACACAAGGAGGACAGGCGATGGCGAAGTATCTGCTGCTCAAGCACTACCGAGGCGGCAAGGCGGCACTGAACGATGTCCCGATGGACCGGTGGACGCCGGAGGAGGTCGACGCGCACCTGGCCTACATGAGCGAGTTCGCGGCGCGGCTGGAGGAGTCCGGCGAGTTCGTCGACGCGCAGGCGCTCGCGCCCGAGGGCATGTGGGTGCGGTACGACGGGAAGGATCGTCCACCGGTGACCGACGGACCGTTCGCCGAGACCAAGGACCTCATTGCCGGGTGGATGGCGATCGACGTCGACTCCCACGAACGGGCGATCGAGCTCGCTGGAGAGCTGTCGGCCGCCCCCGCCGCCGGTGGCGAGCCGCTGGGCGAGTGGCTCGAGGTGCGCCCCTTCCTCGATGCTCCGCCGACGGTCACCGAGTGACGAGTGGCGAGCCCTGAGTGACGAGCCCTGAGTGACGAGCCCTGAGTGGCGAGTGACGCTGTGGACGAAGCGCTGCTGCGCGGGCTGATTCCCGGAGTGATCGACGTCCTCGTCCGGCGCGGCGCGGACTTCGCGTCGGCCGAGGACGCCGTGCAGGATGCCCTCGTCCGTGCCCTCGAATCGTGGCGCGTCGACCCGCCACGTGACCCCAAGGGCTGGCTGGTGACGGCCTCGTGGCGCACCTTCCTCGACCAGGTCCGCAGCGACGCCGCCCGGCGCGGACGCGAGGCCAAGGTTGCGCACGAGCCGCCCCCCGGCGGCATACCGCAGAGCGACGACACTCTGCGGCTCTATCTGCTCTGCGCCCACCCGTCGTTGACGACCGCCTCAGCGGTCGCCCTGACACTGCGTGCCGTCGGCGGTCTGACCACCCGCCAGATCGCCGAGGCCTACCTCGTGCCCGAGGCGACGATGGCCCAGCGAATCAGCCGTGCGAAGGCGCGCATCTCCGGCGTCCCGCTCGATCAGACAGGTGACCCGTCGGCGGTGCTGCGGGTGCTCTACCTCGTCTTCAACGAGGGCTACTCCGGCGAGCTCGACCTCGCCGCCGAGGCGATCCGGCTGACCCGGCAGCTCGCCTCGATGACCGACGAGCCGGAGGTCGCCGGGCTGCTGGCACTGATGCTCCTGCACCATGCCCGCAGAGCCTCTCGAACCGGTGCGGCCGGCCGGCTCGTGCCGCTCGCCAGGCAGGACCGCCGGCGGTGGGACACCGGGCTGATCGCCGAGGGCGTCGAGGTCCTGCAGGCGGCGCTGCGGCGCGACCGGCTCGGGGAGTACCAGGCGCAGGCGGCCATTGCCGCCCTGCATGCCGACGCCCAGCGAGTCGAGGAGACCGACTGGGTGCAGATCGTGCAGTGGTATGACGTGCTCGTCCACCTCACCGACTCCCCGATCGCGCGGCTCAACCGCGCCGTCGCGGTGGGCGAGGCCGACGGTCCACCGGCCGGCCTGACCGCCCTCGCCGAGCTCGACGCCTCGCTGCCGCGGCACACCGCCGTCGCGGCATACCTGCATGCCAAGGCCGGCGACACCGATCTCGCGGCAGACCTCTATGTCACGGCATCGCGTGCCGCGACCAATGCTGCCGAGCGCGACCATCTCATCCGCGAGGCTGCCCGCCTGCGGAGCCGTTGAGGTGGCCCTGTCCCAGCCCGTGGGGACTAGCCCTGGGGGACTCCGCGGCGCTGGAAGGCCGCGAAGCCGACCGCCACGAGGATCACGGCGATCGCGGCCGTGACGATGAGGGCGCCGGTCTCGATCGCGCCCACCGGCGGGTTGCCCACGTGGGTGGTCGGCGAGAGGTTGAGGACCCACTGGTGCAGCTTGAGGCTGGGACCGAGGAACGCGATGAACGTCATCACGGCGTAGCCCGCCCAGGCGAGCCCGAACAGCCGGGGACGCAGCCCGTAGATCGCCAGGGCCAGCCCGGCGAGCACCAGCTCGGCCGGCAGGTAGGCCAGCCCCGAACTGACGATCGGACCGAGCTCGGCGGTGTCGCCGACCGACAGGGCGGTCGCGAGGCCGAGGACGAGCGACGAGCAGACCACGATCGTCACGAGGCCCCCGAGCACGACCAGCGCGTGTGCGGCGAGCCAGCGGGAGCGGGACAGCGTCCCGGACAGCCGCATCTCCAGCCGGCCCTCCGCCTCCTCGGCCCGCAGCGTGCCGATCGCCTGGACGACATACCCTGCCGCGATGATGGCCAGGTAGAGCTGAGTGGCAGCGACGAACCCGTCCATGGGTCGGCCGGCGACGATGCCTACGGCTTCGGAGAGCGCGGGGTTGCCGGCCACCGCGTCGAGCAGTTGCTGGGTGAGGGCCCCCATCATCCCGGTGAGCAGTATGCCGCCGGCAAGCCAGCCCAGCGTCGCCGGCCGGTGGATCGAGACCGCGAGGCCGATCGGGCTGCGCAGCCGGGCGGAGGCTCGAGCCGGGCCGGCGCCGCCCCGGAGCAGGGCGCTGCCCACATCGCGCCGGGATGCCAGACGCAGCGCCGCGCCGCCCAGACCGAGGCCGATCGCGACCGGGATGGCCAGCGCCCACCACCGCTGGTCCCCGAACGGAGCGGCCTTCTCTGCCCAGCCGAGCGGGGAGAGCCACGTGACCCATGTCTGGGTGACGTCGCCGACGCCGCGCACGACATAGGACGCCGCAAGGACGATGAGGCTCCACGTGTAGACACTGCGGGCGTGCAGGGTGAGCTGGGCCAGCAGGGCCGCGAGGCCCGCGAAGGTAAAGGCGAGGGCACCGAGGGAGAGGGCATAGAGGACCGATCCCACAACCGGGACGCCGGTGACGGCCAGCCCGACGGCGAAGACCGCCGCGGTGGCGCAGATCGTGGCGGTCGCCACGAGGAGCGCGGCGAGCGTGGGTTCGTGGCGGGCGATGCGCCCGGCGAGCAGCAGCTCGAGCCGGCCGGACTCCTCCTCGCGGCGGGTCGCCCGTGCGCCCAGGCTGATGCCGAGCAGCGGCAGCAGGAACGCGGCCAGGAAGCCGAACTCGTCCTGGATCACGCCGCCGAGGGAGTCGATGCCCTCCACCTTGCCGTTGATCGCGACCAGGGCGTTGCCCGTCGTCACGGCCGTGGCATAGGTCTGGATCTTGGCGGGGGTGTCATAGAGCGCGGCGATGCTCGCTGCAGTGCCGATGAGGCTCGCGCCCAGCACGGCCACCCACACCAGGGCGCTGCGCCGCTGGATGCGCGCGACGATGCGCAACATCGTGCTCGGTCCTCGGGGCCGGCCCTCGGCGGCCGTGCCTCGAGCGCTGTGCCGGGGGCTGTGTCGGGGGCTGTGTCGAGCGCTCATCGAGCGGCCTCCGCGAGGCTCTCATCGCCGGGAACGTCGCCGGATGGGTCGCCGGACGCGCCTTCGGGCGCTCTCCCGGAGGCGTCGCCAGCTGCGTTGCCGGATGCGTCGCCGCGTGCGTCGCTGGACGCGGCGCCGGGCGCTGCCCCGGAGCCCAGCGGGTCGCCGTAGTTGCGCAGGAAGAGCTCGTCGAGACTCGGCGGCGTGACGGTGAGGGTGTGGATGCCCGCCGTGTGCAGCCGCCCGAGGATCGCGTCGAGATGATCCGGGTCGACGGTGAACCGGGAGTCCACGTGGCCGTCCTGCCGCTGGCTCTGGTGCTGGGCAACACCCTCGGCGCCGGCCAGGCCGGCGGGTTCGAGCGCGGTGACGGCGTGCACCGTGGGCCGGGTATGCCGGCGCAGCTCGGCGAGCGTGCCGCTGGTGACCGTGCGGCCACGCCGGATGATGCTCACCCGGTCGGCCAGCGCCTCCACCTCGCCCATGATGTGACTCGACAGGAGCACGGTCACTCCGTCGTCGCGCCGGTCGCGGATGCACCGCTGGAAGGCCTGCTCCATGAGCGGGTCGAGTCCCGAGGTCGGCTCGTCGAGCACCAACAGCTCGGCGTCGGCGGCCAAGGCGGCGATGAGGGCCACCTTCTGCCGGTTGCCCTTGGAGTAGTCACGGACTCGCTTGGTGGGGTCGAGCTCGAAACGCTCGATGAGGTCTGCGCGACGGCGCTCGTCGACGCCGCCATGGGTGGCGCCGAGGATGTCGAGGCACTGACCCCCTGTCAGTCCCGGCCAGAGAGCGACGTCGCCGGCGACATAGGCCAGCCGGCTGTGCAACCGGGGAGCGTCGTGCCAGGGGTCTGCGCCGAAGAGCTCGGCGCGGCCGGAGGTGGCCTTCATGAGCCCGAGGAGCACGCGGATCGTCGTGGACTTGCCCGCGCCGTTGGGCCCGAGGAAGCCATGGACCTCGCCCGGGCGCACGATGAGGTCGAGACCGTCGAGGGCCCGGACGGTGCCGAAGAGCTTGGTGAGTCCCTCGGTACGGACGATGGGGGCAGTATCGGTCATGACAGCGACTCCTTCGACTCCTTCGACTCCTGCGAACCGACGGCGAACGCCCCGCCGATGTAGACGGCGGTCACTTCTCGAGCCCACCGGTCGAGGCCGGCGGGCGTCAGCGGGTCGTCACCGATGGCGGTGGCGATCTGGTTGCGCAGCAGGATCACGGCGAGGTCGTTGACCAGCACGAACGCTGCCCGGACGGCCGGGTCCTCGCTGGGCGGGGCGGCCCCCAGCTCGACCATGGCGTCGAGCAGGCGGCGGGTGGCGGCATACCACCGGCCGAAGAGCGCAGCCCCGGCCGGGTCGTTGGTGAGCAAGAGCCGACGCAGGTATGCCGGCAGCGGCGAGCCATGGGGGAAGGTTCGGGTGAATGCCTCGGCGACCGACGTCGTCGCCTCACCGCTGGCGAGCATCGCGGCGAACTCCGGACCATCGAGCTCCGCGAAGATGGCGTCGAAGGCCTCGCTCGCGTGGGCGTCCACCTCGGCCCGAAGGCCGTCCTTGCTCCCGAAGTGGTGGACCACGAGGCCAGGGGACACCCCGGCAGCCTCGGCGATCTCGCGCACCGTGACCGCATCGTGCCCGCGCTCTGCGAAGAGCCGTAGGGCGGCGTTGCGGATGGCCGCCCGCGCGGTGAGGTCCCGCTCATCGGAAAGTGAATGCATGTTCAGCATACTAAACGCATGTTCAAGGTGCGTCAAGGGAGTCGACGCACATGCTCGTGGCACGGGTGTGCGTGCGGCGGTCGGTGCCGGCGGGGAAGACCGACGAGCGCCTCGCGTCGAGGAAGGCTGCCGAGGGGAGCGATATGTCTCGACGGGCCCGGCCTGACGGCCCCGTCGAGACATATCCGCACCGCCGAGCGAGATCCCGCTACCCGCTACCCGCTACCCGCCCAGAAAGGTGCCGGATTCCCCGGCGCGCCGAAGCGGCCAACCGCCCCGGTAGCGGGGGGGAACACCGCGCGCCGGGGGGGC
>JAKDLQ010000199.1 GCA_030452775.1 Micrococcales bacterium
GAGCCGCGCCCGCCGTGGCGGTCACCGGTCAGCCCAGCTCGAACCACTTGGTCACGAGGGACGGGTGGCCTACCGCGTCGAGGCGCAACCGGACCAGCCCGGTCGGCAGCCATCGGACCATGAACCGCCCGCTTGGGTCCACCTCCGCAGTGTGCGAGGCGCCCACGCTCTCGATCGTCACGCTCCGACCCGGGACGCCGGCCGGGTCGGTCACGACCCCGAGCACGCGGGCGAGCGGCCCCTCGGCGACGACCTCGAGGTCGACCGCCAGATCGTCGAACTCGAAGAAGAGGAGCCGGCTCGACGTGGCGGTATGCCGCACCGCCGCCAGCTCTCCTCCCCCGAGATCGACCTCACGTAGCAGCTGCGCCTCGAGGTCGCGCATCCCCAGGGCGGCCCTTCCCATCTCGATCACCTCGTCGGGGACCGGGTCGATGGTCTCGGCGATCCGGCCGAGCCGATCGAGCAGCTCCCGATCGGAGGGCACCTTGGCCTGTGACTCGGTCATCGTCCCATCTCCTCCCACATGCCGACGGTGTAGCCGCCGTCGGCGATGATGCCCCGCAGCCGGTCCAGGCACCGTGAGCGCGTCGGCCCGATCGACCCGACCGGGATGTCCAGGGTGGCCGACACCTGTTCGTAGCTGGGCCGATCACACGCCATGAGCACCCGCAGCAGCCGTTGGCATCGCTCGGACAGCCGGGTGTAGCAGGACCACAGTTGTGCGTCGCGCTCCTCGTCGAGCAGCGCTGTGTCCAGTGCGAGCGCCTCCGCGTCGGTCACCATCGGGCCGAGGTCCTCCTCGCGGGTGGGCACGTCCCGCGAGCGGCGACGCAGCATGCTCAGCGCTTCGTTGCGTGCCGTGGTCGCCAGCCACCCCGCGAGCGCGGCCCGGCGCTGGATCGTGTCGAGGTTGTCGACGAGCCGCAGCCAGGTGTTCTGCACGACGTCCGCCGCATCCTCCGTGCTCAGTCGGTGGGCCCGGGCGACGGACCAGAGCAGGCTGGAGAATCGGTCGACGATCACCGTCCAGGCGTCCTGGCTCCCGGCAGCAGCAGCTGCAACGAGCTCCTCGAGGTCGCTGTCCTTGGTCATCTCACGCCGGTACACGCGCGTGAGCTGCTGCATGCTCACGGTCAACAGACGCTCGAAGTGCACGCGAGATACATCCGCCTCGATTCCTGCTGGCTCGCTCACTCATGTCGGCCCCCGCCCTCTGCTCGCTGTCGCCACTGCCACGAGACACCATTCTCCCCCGTAACGGCACGATCCCTCCACCCGCCTCACGCCTCATGCCTCATGCCTCATGCCTCACGTCTCGATGTCGGTGTCAGTCGGAGCGGTCCGCCCACCAGGTGAGTAGTCGCTCCCGGGCGGCCTCGGCGCCGATCGGTCCCTCGTCGAGGCGGACCGAGAGCAGATAGGAGTACGCCTCGCCGAGCAGCGGACCTGGTTTGATCCCCAGCGCCTGCGCGATCTCGTGGCCGTTGAGCTCCGGGCGGATCTTCGCCAGCTCCTCCTGCGCACTGAGTCGTTCGATGCGGGTCTCGAGATCGTCGTAGGCGCGGGACAGGCGCTGCGCCTTGCGAAGGTTACGGGTCGTGCAGTCGCTGCGGGTGAGGAGATGCAGTCGACTCAGCAGCACTCCGGCATCGCTGACGTAGCGTCGCACCGCCGAGTCGGTCCACTGTCCGTCGCCGTAGCCGTGGAAGCGCAGATGCAGCTCGACGAGCCGGGCGACCTGTCTGGTCGTGTCCTTGTCGAAGCGCATCGCCTTCATCCGCTTGCGGACCAACTTGGCCCCGACGACCTCGTGGTGGTGGAAGGAGACCCCTCCAGCAGGTTCGAAGCGGCGCGTCGCGGGCTTGCCGATGTCGTGCAGGAGCGCGGCGAGGCGCAGCACCAGATCGGGGGCCGGCACCGACTCGGGTGGCCCGTCCGGTGGTCCCTCGAGGTCGATCGCCTGCTCAAGGACGATGAGCGAGTGCTCGTAGACGTCCTTGTGGCGGTGGTGCTCGTCGAGCTCGAGGCGCAGGGCGGGCAGTTCGGGGAGGAAGATCTCCGCCAGGCCGGTGTCGACGAGCAGGGTCAGGCCCGGACGCGGGCGGGATGCGAGCAGCAGCGTCGTGAACTCCTCCCGGATCCGCTCGGCCGAGACCATCTCGAGAGTCCGAGCCCGCTCGGTCATCGCCCGGAGCACGTCGGGGGCGGGGTCGAGGCCGAGCTGGGCGACGAACCGGGCCGCTCGCATCATCCGCAGGGGGTCGTCGGCAAAGGACTCGTCGGCCGCACCGGGCGTTGCCAGGCGCCGCGCGGCGAGGTCGGCGAGGCCGCCGTGCAGGTCCACGAACTCGAGGCTCGGCAGCCGGATCGCCATCGCGTTGATGGTGAAGTCACGACGACCGAGGTCGCCTTCGAGCGTGTCGCCGAACCTCACCTCAGGCTTGCGCGACGTGTGGTCGTAGGCGTCGGCGCGATACGTGGTGACCTCGAGCTGGTGCCGACCCTTGCGCAGCCCGATCGTGCCGAAGTCGCGGCCGATATCCCAATGCGCGTCCGCCCACCCGGTCACCGCGGCCAGGATCTCGTCAGGTGTCGCGTCCGTCGTGAAGTCGAGGTCGGGTGAGACCCGCCCGAGGAACGCGTCACGCACCGGGCCCCCGACGAGCGCCAACTCGTGACCGCGTTCGGAGAAACGAGCGCCGAGCTCCTCCAGCAAGGGCAGGACAGGGGCGAGCCTGGCCACCGCGGCCTCGAGCAGAGGCCGCTGCTGCGCCCCGGCATCGCCGCCGCCAGCGGCTCGAGCTGCGCCAGCGGCTTCGGCGGGGGCGGGGCTGGGACGGTCGAGCATCGTCCCACCCTAGGTGAGCGGCATACGGCGACAGAAGCGTGGTGCGGCGCCGACGTTCCGGTTTGGTCCGGGGGATTGCCAAGCTGACTGGCTATGGTGGCTGGCATGAGCGCGCAGCCGGTCCCCGCGAGCTACCCGGGGCGGTATCTGCCTTCGGTCGAGGAGCGCTCGGCCGGTGGGGTCGTCGTCGACATCCGCGAGGGCCGCGCGCTCATCGCGATCATCGCGCGGCTCAACCGGGCCGGCCGGGTCGAGTGGTGTCTGCCCAAAGGCCACGTCGAGCCCGGCGAGACGCTCGCGGAGACGGCCGCGCGGGAGGTGGCCGAGGAGACCGGCATCGAGGGACGCGTCCTTATCGGGCTCGGGACCATCGACTACTGGTTCGCGACATCGACCACGCGCGTGCACAAGTACGTGCACCACTACCTGCTCGAGGCGACCGGGGGCGAGCTCAGCATCGACAACGACCCGGACCGGGAAGCTATCGACGTGGCGTGGATCCGGCTCGACGAGGTCCACCGGCAGCTGACGTTCCCCAACGAACGGCGCATCGTGCGGGTCGCCTGGCATCGATTGGCGGGGACTGCGTGAGTCGAGGGCTCCGGCGTCTGAGCGCCGGCGTCCTCTGCGCGATGACCCTCACCGGCGCGCTGGCATCTGGCGCGGGCCGTGCAATCGCGAACCCCAGGCTGACGCTCGCGGACCCTACGACGAGCGCCGCGCACCCAGCACCGACCCTCACACCGCCGCTCACGCCGCTGGCCGCCGCGAAGGCGGCCGTCATGCTGCACTCCACGACACCGTCGGTCGTCTCTCCCGGCACGAGCGTGACGGTCACCGGGACCATCACCGCCCCGGCCGCAGCTGGGCTGCCCGCCGGTGAGGTGCGCATCGTGCGCGGCACCGCCCGGCTCGGCACCCGCGCCGACGTCGACGCGTGGGCGGCCGATACCCGCCGTGCCACCGGACCGGTCCTCGGCGCGGTCAACACCGCGGCTGTCGGGGCCGGTGAGAGCGCCACATTCGCCATCACGCTGGCCTCGGGGACGGTGCGTTCGACACGCGCCTTCGCGGCCATCCCGATCTCGATCGAGCTGACGACCGCCGAGACCGACTCCCAGGGCGAGCGCCAGGCCGCTTCCCAGGCGGTGACCCACTCGTTCCTCGCCTGGCAGGCCCGCAAGGAGTACGACCCCCTTACCGTGGCCATGCTCGTGCCGGTCACCCTGGATCCGGACCCCGAGCTCTTCGCCCGGGACCGGGCGAGCAGGACGAGAGCGTGGCGCCGCGCGATCGGGGAGGGGTCGCGGATCCAGGCAATCGTCGAGGAGACCCGTGGCACACCCCTGACCCTGGCCGTGGACCCAGCCGTCCTCGGACCTGACGTCGATGACGCCGCCCCGGACGAGAGTCCCGGGCCCCGCTCGCAACCGACCGACCTGCCGACGAGCAGCTCACC
>JAKDLQ010000200.1 GCA_030452775.1 Micrococcales bacterium
CCCCCCCCGTGTCCATCTCCCCCCCCGCTGGGGGGGGGGGGCGGGCGGGGGGCCTCCCCCCGCGCGCCCCCCCCGGCCCCGTGTCCGGCGAAAGGTGCGCATTCATGGCCATGGCGGAGGCCCACGGAACCGAGGCGCCCGCCCCCACAGAGCCCGAACAGAAGAGCTCCCGCGGCCTGCCACCGCTTGCCCGATATCTGCTCGTGCGGGTCGCGCTCGTCATCCCGATGATCTGGATCCTCGTGACGATGGTCTTCCTGCTCATGCGGGTCATCGGCGATCCGATCACAGCGGCCCTCGGCGGGCGCCTCACCCCGGAGCAGATCGCCGAGCGCAAGCACGCGGCCGGTCTCGACGGGCCGATCCTCGGTCAGTACTGGGACTACCTGAGCGGGGTGCTGCACTTCGACTTCGGGAAGACCCTCACCGACAACCGCTCGATCACCGACATCTTCATCGTCAACGGCGCCGCAACCCTGGAGCTCGCGTTCTGGTCGCTCATCATCGCCTTCCTCATCGGCATCCCGCTCGGCCGTCTCGCGGCCCGACATCGGGACCGCTTCCTCGATGTCGGCCTCCGCGTCTTCTCCATCGTCGTCTACGCGGCGCCGGTCTTCTTCCTCGGGCTGCTCCTGCAACTGGCATTCGCACCCTTCGGGTGGCCGATCTCCGGCCGTTCCAGCATTGCGACCGAGCTCGGCCTCGCCAACGTCTCTCCCAAGACCCACATCATGATCATCGACGCGATCCTCTGGGGCAATCCGACATACATCTGGGATGTCCTGCGGCACGCCCTGCTGCCGGCCCTCGCCCTCGGACTGCTCACCGGCGGCGTCTTCCTCCGTCTCGTGCGGATCAACCTCATCGGGACCCTCGGCGCAGACTACGTCACCGCGGCCCGGGCCCGGGGGGTGTCCGAGCGGCGGGTGATCCGCAAACACGCCTTCCGTAACGCGCTGGTCCCCGTCGTGACGGTCATGGGCATGCAGATCGCCCTGCTCCTCGGCGGCGCCGTCCTCACCGAGACGACCTTCGAGTGGCAGGGCCTTGGCTACACGCTCGCGCAGTACCTCATCAAGCGTGACTTCGTCGCCGTCCAGGGGATCGTCACCCTCTTCGCCGTCGTCGTAGCCATCGCGAGCCTGGGTATCGACGTCATCGTCGCCTTCGTGGACCCGCGGGTCCGTTTCTGAATGAGGTCCTGACATGCTCTCGCTCATCCGCAGTACGCGTGGCATCCAACGGGGGATGATCCTCACGGGCGTGGCCATCACGATCGGCTTCATCATCCTCGCGGTCTTCGCTCCATTGATCGCGCCCTACGGCTTCAACGATGCCGGCGCCAACGGCGTGTCCTTCCCGATCCAGGCTGCGCCGTCGTCCGCCCACTGGTTCGGTACGTCGGTCGGCGGCGAGGACGTCTTCTCCCGCGTCGTCTTCGGCGCGCGCACCGCGCTCGAGGTCATCGTCCTCGCCGTGATCTTCTCGATCATCATCGGCGTCCCGCTCGGGCTGATGTCCGGCTACGTGGGCGGCAAGGTCGATCGGGTGCTCGTGCTGATCACGGACGCGATGTACTCCTTCCCCTCCCTGCTGCTCGCGATCATCGTCGCGGTCGTGGTCTCCGGTGGCCAGTCCGGCGTGGTCGGGGGCATCCTCGCCGCAGCAGTCTCGATCACCGTCGTCTTCATCCCGCAGTACTTCCGGGTCGTGCGCAACGCGACGCTCAGCGTCAAGGTCGAACCGTACGTCGACGCCTCGCGAGTCGTCGGGACGCCCGTGCCACGGATTCTCGTCAAGCACATCTTCGCCAACGTGCGCCAGACCCTGCCGATCATCGGGACCCTCAACGCGTCCGAGGCGATCCTTACGCTGGCCGGGCTCGGCTTCCTCGGCTTCGGGATCCAGCCATCGGCTGCCGCGGAGTGGGGGTATGACCTCAACAAGGCCCTTTCCGATGCGACGAACGGGATCTGGTGGACGGGCGTCTTCCCCGGCATGGCGATCGTGCTCATCGTTCTCGGGATCACCCTCGTCGGGGAGAGCCTCAACGACCTGCTCGACCCGAGGCTGCGGGGGCGCAGCGGGGACACGACCGAGGCAGACGCCCAGGAGATCGCGATCGACGCCACCCAGGAGGTGTCCGCGGTGGTGCACCCGGACCGGGGCGAGCGGCGGGTGGCGACCCTCAGCCTCTCCGACCTGACGGTGACCTTCCGCACCGAGAGCGGGCCCGTCCTGGCCGTCGACGGCATCAGCTTCGATGTGGCACCGGGCGAGGTCGTCGCCGTCGTCGGTGAGTCCGGCTCGGGCAAGTCGGTGACTGCCCGGGCGGTGCTCGGGCTGCTTCCGCCGACCGCCGAGGTCGATGGGTCGGCGACCCTGCGCACCGGGACGGGTGAGGCCCGCCAGCTCATCGGCGAGTCGAATCGCACGCTGAGCTCCGTACGCGGCGACGAGGTCTCGATGATCTTCCAGGAGCCATCGACCGCGCTCAACCCCGTCTACACGGTCGGATGGCAGCTCGCCGAGGGCATCCGTGCCCACCAGCGGGTCAGCCGGCGCCACGCACGCGCCAGGGCGGTCGAGCTGCTCGACCTGGTGGGGCTGCCCGACCCCAGCCGCCGGGTCGACTACTACCCGCACCAGTTGTCGGGTGGTCAGAAGCAGCGCGTCGTCATCGCGATGGCGATCGCCTGCGAGCCCGACGTCATCATCGCCGACGAGCCGACGACCGCGCTCGACGTCACTGTCCAGGCGGCGGTGCTCGAGCTCCTGCTCGACCTGCGCGACCGGCTCGGCACGGCGATCGTCCTCATCACCCACAACATGGGCGTCGTCGCGGACATGGCAGACCGGGTCGTCGTCATGTACCGCGGCCAGATCGTCGAGGAGGCCCCGGTGGGCCCACTCTTCGCGCATCCGGAGCATCCCTACACCCAGCGGCTTCTCGATGCCGTTCCCCACCTGGGGAAGGGCACCGGTGCCGACCTGTCCCTGGCGCCAGAAGCAGAGCCGGTGCTCGAGATCGAGGATCTCGTCGTCGAGTTCTCTGGGGGCTTCGGTCAGCCGTCCTTCCGAGCGGTCGACGACGTCTCGTTCACCGTCCACCGCGGGGAGGTGCTCGGCCTCGTCGGGGAGTCCGGATCGGGCAAGTCCACGGTCGGCCGTTGTGTCGTCGGGCTCCAGCGGCCCACCAGCGGCATGGTACGACTCGCCGGCGAGCAGGTGTCCGGCCGCTCCGACCGGCAGCTGAAGCCATTGCGCAGCCGGTTCGGCTTCGTCTTCCAGGACCCTGCCGCCTCGCTCAACCCCCAGATGACCATCGCGGACTGCATCGCCGAGCCGCTGCGCGCCGAAGGCCGGCTCGATGCAGCCGACCAGCAGATCCGGGTCCGCGATCTGCTCGAGCGGGTCGAGCTGCCGAGCTCCTACGCCGAGCGGTTCCCGCACGAGCTCTCGGGCGGTCAGCGTCAGCGGGTCAGTCTCGCCCGCTCGCTGGCCCTGCGACCGGAGGTGCTCATCGCGGACGAGCCCACCTCGGCCCTCGACGTCTCGGTCCAGGCGAAGGTCCTCGACCTCTTCTCGGAGCTCCAGCACGAACTCCAGTTCGCCTGCATCTTCATCAGCCACGACCTGGCCGTCGTCGACATGCTCGCCAACCGGGTCGCGGTCATGCAGCGCGGACGGGTCGTCGAGATCGGCTCCCGGGCCCAGGTGCTCGGTGATCCGCAGCAGGAGTACACGCGCCAGCTCATCGCCGCGGTGCCCGTACCCGACCCCGACGAGCAGCGGCGCCGCCGCGCCGAGCGTGGCGACCTGCTCACTGGCATCAGCTGAGCAGGGATCAGCTGAACGGGGATCAGCTGAACTGCGATCCAGCCACCACTCGAGTGGTGGTAACGGGCAGGCTCGCGTCACCGGCTCGTGGCCCGTGCCCGGCGGAGGCGAGGGGAACCCTCAGCGCGGAAGAGCGCTCGCGCTCCAGCCGCCTCGGCGCGGCGAGGGCCCCACGAGGCGCCACGACGGGTCGGACCACGCCGATGAGCGGGTCGCCGCGCCCGGCGACCTACTCCCACCTATCGCGGACAGGACCACCACGAGTGCAGCCAACTCGTGGGCGGACGGGTGCCCGGACAGGATCCGGATCTGTCCGGCCTCGTGAGCTGCCGGCTCCGAGGCCTCGATCGGGCGAGGGGCCGGAGCGGCCGGTGGCGTCTGGTCGGCGCTCATGCCTGTTGCCGCGCCTCTTCCCTGCGCTGCGGGCCTCGCTCGTTCCTCGCTCGTGTCCTTGCTC
>JAKDLQ010000201.1 GCA_030452775.1 Micrococcales bacterium
GGACCGTGAGCCTGAAGCGACCGGGCAGGGCCACGCGCAACCGGCGCATGAGCATCGCCGCGTGCCAGAAGATGGCGATCGAGATGAGCGTCGCGCCTGCGATGGTCAGGGCCCAGATGGTCATGGGGACCCCGATGAAGACGAGGATCGATCCGATCTGGAAGAGGCTGAGCCGAATGGTCTGCCGGCGGCGTTCATCGAAGGCGGCCCTCGTCTTGAGCAGCGCGTCGGTGAAGTGGATGCTCCAGACCATGGCGGAGTGGGTCACCGCCCCCAGCACGACGAGGTGGACCAGGAGCCAGCGTGACGAGGCGAAGAAGGGGTGCACGAGGCTGACCAGGACAGCGACGAACAGCCAGATGGCGACCGGGCGGTCCCGCATGAACCAGGTGCCACGGGTCCCCGCGCCCCGGCGGACGATGTCCTGCCGGCTCACGTCTGGGCTGCCCTGCTCTCGGCTACCCGCGCCTCGCGTCCTCATGAGCGACTCCCGGTGCCCGCGAGGGAGGCGGGATCGGAGGCAGCCCGGGCGTGACGGGGCGCCCGCGTGACGGGTCCGAGGGCACTCGAAGTGGCGGCGACGACGAAGAACAGCAGCAGGGCGATGACGTTGATGACCGAGCCGGCCTGCCAGACCGGGTAGAGGCCGAGCAGGTCGCCGGCAATGATCCGGGCAACGAGGCCGAGATGCATGAGGACCAACGGGATCCACATCATCGGCCGATAGGGGAGTGGCCGGCGCAGGACGGCCGGGAGTATGACGGGCGCGTGGGCCATCACCATGGAGATGGCGAATCCGAGCATCACCGCGTGAACGACGAGGTCGTATGCCGCCCCGTCCAGCTGCGCCCCGCCGGCCACCCACGTCACCGCGGCGAGGAAGAGCCAGAGGTAGCCGCCGAGCAGGGCAGCGGCGCTGAAGCGGGGCAGGCCGGTGGCCCGGATCGTCTTGCGGGCCACGTCGTGACGGACGAGCCACGCGACGAGGGAGGCTATGACGAGCCCGGTCAACCTGGCCCCGACGTCCGGCCAGAGCAGGGTGGCGACGAGCGCCACGGTCTGCGCGGCGGCATGGAGCACGAGGGTGCGGCCGCCGGTGGCCGGCATGGCGAGCCGGGCGAGCTCCACGCGTTCGGCGCAGATCGTCAAGGCGATGAAACCGACGAGCCACGGCATGAGCCAGGGCATCTCGAGCCGGAGCCACAGGAGCGTGGCGATCGCGAGATGGACCGCCCCGAGAAGCTCGACGATGACGACGTCGTCATGGTTGCGGCGATAGAGCGCTGCATAGACGGCGACGAAGGCGATGGCGCCGTCGACGAGGAGCAGCTGACCGACCGCCAGGGGCAGCGGGGTGAGCAGCGCCAGGGCGCCCACGCCGAGCAGGAGGGGTGCGGCATACCCGAGTGGGTGGCGCAGCGCGACGGCGCGTTCCATCGCGATGAGCGTGCCGAGGAAACCGGCGACCATGAGCATCCCGTGCAGGTCGGGCATTCGCGCCGACTGGACCGGGGCGCCCACGCCGACGAGCAGTAGGGCCGCGTTGACCCCGGCGAGCATGGCGACACCGGCCGGGACGAGAAAGACCGCGCGAGACAGTGTCTGGCGCGACCGATTCTTTTCCACGGTGCCAACTGTAGATAATAGAGCGGGGGCGACCAAGTCGCCCCCGCCCGGCCGGTTGGGGATGACCCCCACTGGGTGCAGCTCAGTCGGCGACGACGGGCTCCTCCCGTGCGGTGATCTCGGGTCCCTCGACATCAGTGGGGTAGAAGTACCGGTTGACGAGTGCCGCCAACGCTCCACCGACCAGCGGGGCGAGGATGAACAGCCAGAGCTGGCTGATGGCTTCGCCTCCCACGAACAGCGCCGGCCCGATGCTGCGGGCCGGGTTGACCGACGTGCCCGTCAGGGCGACGCCGAGGAGGTGGACGGTGCCGAGGGCCAGCCCGATGGCGACGCCGCCCAACTGAGGCCAGGCCGCCTTGCGGGTCACGACGAGGACGACGAAGACGAACACGAAGGTCAGGACGACCTCGACGAGGAAGGCGCCGCCTGCACCGAGGTGGACCATCGAGCTAGCGCCGTAGCCGTCGGCACCGAGGCCGACCGTCTTGGTGGAGTAGTTCGGTGTGTTGGAGACCACGCCGAGCAAGACCGCTGCACCGATGATGGCCCCGATGACCTGGGCGATCCAGTAGCCGGCCGCGTCGGCCAGGCTGATGCGACGCGAGAGGAGGAATCCGATGGTCACGGCGGGATTGATGTGCGCCCCGGAGATCGGGCCGATCGCGTAGGCGAGGATGAGCATGACGAAACCGAACGCGAACGCGACGGCCAGGATCCCGGCAGCCGGACTGGACTCGGCCATGTCGAACCCGAAGCTCACGGTGGCGACACCCGCCCCGATGAACACGAGCAGCGCTGTGCCCAGCAGCTCGGCCGTCAGCTTGCGTGCCTGCATGAGTCAGCTCCCTGCGTCAAAGAAATGCCCTGTCGGTCCAGATCGTGGCACCTCGATGCTCCAGATCCCGGCATCCGGATGCCACCGGGCGTGTCTGGAGGCACGTCCCGAGGCGCTGGCAGGCTTCAGGGATTGTCGTGGGGCCGGCCTCGCGTGGAGCGCTCCGCCTTCGCCGCGATCCGGGTCGCCTTGAGGTGCGGCCCGGGCCAGCCGCTCACCGGTCCGACGAGGATGAGCAGGGCCGGGACGAGCAGCGAGCGGACGAGGAAGGCGTCGATGAGGATGCCGGCGGTCATCGCGAAGGCCAGCTCGCGGAACGGGGTCAGCGGGATGAGGGCGAGCATCGCGAAGCTCACCGCGAGCGTCACCCCGGCGGAGCCGATGGCCCGCGAGGACTCGGGGATCGCCTTGATCACCGCCTGACGCAGTGGCAGGTCGCGAGCGGCGTCCCACACCCTCCCCACGCCGAAGATGTTGTAGTCGGAGCCGAGGGAGACGAGCAGCACCGCAGCTGCGAACGGCACGTAGAACGTGAGCCCGTCGTTGCCCCCCCGGTCCATGAAGAGCCAGACCGTCGCCCCCAGCGAGGCGGTGAGGGCGAGGATGCTCGAGGCGAGCAGGAAGAGCGGCGCGACGATCGCCCGCAGGAAGAGGGTCAGCAGTATGAGGTTCAAGAGCACGGCGGCGATGGCGATGCGGTAGAGGTCCTGCTCCGTGGAGCTGACCAATCCCTCGGCCAGTGCCGTGTCGCCGCCGAGGCTGATCGTCGCGTCGGAGAGGTCGCTCTGGTCTGCGAGGGCCGGCATACGCTCGCGCAGCGCACCGAGATCGTCGATCGCGACCGCGTCGAGCGGGTCGTTCTCGAGCACGATGAGCATCCTCGCGGCGTTGCCGCTGTCGGAGAGGACGATGTTGTGGGACTCGCCCGTCACGTTCTGGGCAGGGCCGATGACACCCGCGATCCCCGGCTGCCGCTCGATGAGGTGCTGCAACGCCGCGAGCCGGCTGACGTCGCGCGTCACCCCGTGACGCTCGATGAGGACGGTCGTCGGCGAGGTGATGCCCGGGGCGAAGGCCTCCGACGCGGCCACCGACGCTCGGCTCACGGAGCTGTCGCGGGGTAGTGAGCTGGTGAAACCCACGCCGAGGTCGATGGTGCGCACCGCCGACGATGCGAGCAGCAGCAGGCCGAGGCAGCCGAGGACGACGAGTGCGGAGACCCACCGTGACGCGAGCCGGTCGATGATCCGTGGACGGCGGAGCCGGGCTCGACGCAGCGGGTCCGCCCGCCCCGAGGTTCGCGCAGGGCCGTGGGGATCTCGTGGCCAGAACACCTTGGGACCCAGGATGGCCAGGATGGCTGGGACGAGGGTCACGGAGACGATGAGGCCCACGACCACGGCGAGCGTCATGGCCGGGCCCAGACCGCGGAAGAACTCCGACTTTGCAGCCAGCAGAGCGGCGGTCCCAGCCGCGACCGTGATGCCCGCCGCCGCGACGATGGGGGTGTCGGAGGCGATCGCCTCCCGCGTCGCGTCGCGTCGCCCCATCCTCGGGAGCCGTCCCTGCAACGCGGTGAGGTAGAAGATCGTGCAGTCCGTCACCACCCCGAGCAGCAGGGCGACGAGCAGAGGCTCCAGCTCGGCGGGCGTGGCGATGCCCAACAGACTGCCAAGAGCCTCCGACAGATGGATCGTGACGATGAAGGCCAACCCAGCGGCGGTGAGGGCGATGAGTGGCGCGACGATGCTGCGGAAGGTGAAGCCGACGAGGAGTGTGATCGCGAGCACCGTGAACAGCTCGAGCCAGGGGAGGTACTGCTGGACGAGGGC
>JAKDLQ010000202.1 GCA_030452775.1 Micrococcales bacterium
CGCCAAGAAGTTCGGCGTCAAGGTCACCCAGTACATGGTCGGCTTCGGCCCGACGATCTGGTCGCGGCGTCGCGGAGAGACCGAGTACGGCATCAAGGCGGTCCCGCTCGGTGGCTACGTCCGGATGATCGGTATGCTCCCCCCACGCAAGGGAGACGCGCCAGGAGAGCTGCGCACCCTCTCCACCGGTCGCTTCAGCCAGATGGCCGATCAGGCGCGGGCCGACTCGATGGAGGAGGTCCAGCCAGGCGATGAGGATCGCGTCTTCTACCGGCTCGCGCCGTGGAAGAAGATCATCATCATGCTCGGCGGGCCGATGATGAACGTCGTCATCGCCACCGCCCTGCTGACCGGAGTCATCACCCTCTTCGGGATGCCGCAGGTGGTGCCGAAGGTCGGGGCGCTCGCCACCTGCCTGCCGTCCGCGGCACCGACCCTGCAGGTGCCCCAGCCGACGTGCGCCCCCGGTGACCCGACCGCTCCCAGCGTCGTCGCCGGACTCAAGGACAAGGACCGGATCCGGTCCATCAACGGCGCGCCCGTGACGACATGGGACCAGGTCAGCGCCGCGATCCGGGACAACCCGGGCAAGGACCTGACGCTCGTCGTCGAACGCGCCGACGGCGAACACACCCTCACCCTCAAGCCGGCCGACCTCGACCGCGCCACCTACGACGCACGGGGCAACCCCGTCACCAAGGACGGGCAGCTCGCGCTCACGCCCATGGGCTACGCCGGGATCATTCCCGCGCAGGAGCTCGTCCGCGAACCCCTGTCCGCGGCGCCCGGCTTCGTCTGGGGAGCGACGGTCCAGACCGCCGCGATCGTCACGAAGATCCCGCAGAAGATGGTCGGCATCGCCCAGGCCGCCTTCGGCACCGGAGAGCGCGACCCCAACGGCCCGATCTCGGTCGTCGGCGTCGGACGCCTCGGCGGGGAGGTGGCGGCGCTCGACATCCCGGCCGACGAGGGCGGCAACTGGGTCAAGCTCGCGCAGCTCGTCCTGCTCATCGGCTCGCTCAACATCGCGCTGTTCGTCTTCAACCTCATCCCGCTGCTGCCCCTCGACGGCGGCCACGTGGCCGGAGCGATCTGGGAGGCGATCAAGAGGGGCTGGGCCAAGGCGCGGCACCGGCCCGATCCGGGCTTCGTCGACGTCGCCAAGGGCCTGCCGGTCGCCTACGCGATGGCACTCGTCCTCATCGGCATGTCGGTACTGCTCATCTATGCCGACATCGTCAAACCCGTCAAGCTTTTCGGCTGAGATGTCGAAGCGCGACATAATGGCGTCATGAGCGTCTCTCTCGGTATGCCGTCTGCCCCCGCTCCCGTGTTGGCGCCGCGCCGCCGCACCCGCCAGATCCGGGTCGGCACGGTCGGCGTCGGCAGCGACTCCCCGATCTCGGTCCAGTCGATGACGACGACGCCGACGACGGACATCAACGCGACGCTCCAGCAGATCGCCGAGCTGACAGCCACCGGGTGCGACATCGTCCGGGTCGCCTGCCCGAGCCAGGACGACGCCGAGGCGCTGCCTGCCATAGCCGGCAAGAGCCAGATCCCCGTCATCGCCGACATCCACTTCCAGCCCAGGTACGTCTACGCGGCCATCGACGCCGGTTGTGCCGCGGTCCGGGTCAACCCGGGCAACATCCGTCAGTTCGACGACCAGGTCGCGGAGATTGCCACACGGGCCAAGGCCGCGGGGGTCTCGATCCGGATCGGGGTCAACGCCGGCTCCCTCGACAAGCGTCTCCTCGCGAAGTACGGCAAGGCGACCCCCGAAGCCCTCGTCGAGTCGGCCGTCTGGGAGGCGAGCCTCTTCGAGGAGCACGACTTCCACGACTTCAAGATCTCGGTCAAGCACAACGACCCGGTGACGATGGTCCGTGCCTACGAGCTGCTCGCCGAGCGTGGCGACTGGCCGCTGCACCTCGGCGTCACCGAGGCCGGCCCGGCGTTCCAGGGCACGATCAAGTCGGCGACGGCCTTCGGCGCCCTGCTGTCCAGGGGCATCGGCGACACGATCCGCGTCTCCCTCTCGGCGCCGCCCGTCGAGGAGGTCAAGGTCGGCAACCAGATCCTCATGTCGCTCGGCCTCAGGCCCCGCAAGCTCGAGATCGTCTCATGCCCGTCATGCGGGCGCGCGCAGGTCGACGTCTACACTCTCGCCGATGAGGTGACCGCCGGCCTCGAGGGCCTCACCGTCCCGCTGCGCGTCGCCGTCATGGGCTGCGTCGTCAACGGCCCCGGCGAGGCGCGCGAGGCCGACCTCGGCGTGGCCTCAGGCAACGGCAAGGGGCAGATCTTCGTCAAGGGCAAGGTCATCAAGACCGTCCCCGAGAGCCAGATCGTCGAGACCCTCATCGAGGAGGCCCTGCGAATCGCCGAGGACATGGGAGAGCCGGTCGACGGCGCGGACTCCGCACCGAGCGTCACCATCGGCTGACCAGCTCAGCACAGACTGGAGCGGACTCAGCACGACTGGCACCGACTCAGTACCGACTCAGTACCGACTCGTCCAACTCGAGTGGCCCCGTCATCCACAGGCATCCGAGCCAGGAGGCTGTGGACGACGGGGCCACTCGAGTGAGCGCTCATGCACGGGCAGCCCGCTCGGTGCAGGGGCGGACCGCTCAGCCGCTCAGTGCAAGGGGCGCAGGGCAGCGCTCAGTGCAGGCGGACGCGCGGGTCGAGGGCGGCATACGCGACGTCGACGAAGATGTTGGCCACGACGACGGCCGCGGATGCGAAGAGGACGATCCCGATGATGACCGGCAGATCCTGCTGGTTAATGGCGTCGATGGCCGTCTTGCCGAGGCCGGGGAGGCTGAACACCGTCTCGGTGACGACGACGCCGCCGAGGAGGGACCCGATGTCGATACCGAACTGCGTCACGATCGGCGTGAGCGCCGCGCGCAAGGCGTGCCGCGTGACGACCCGGCGCTCGCCGAGTCCCTTGGAGCGCGCCGTGCGGATGTAGTCCTCGCCGAGGACATCGAGCATCGACGCACGCGTCAGCCGGGTGTACGTGGCCGCGGACACCAGGGCGAGGGTGAACCACGGCAGGATCATGTGCTGGAACCATGCCATGGGGTCGGCGGTGAGCGCCACGTATCCGCCGGGCGGGAAGAAGGTGATGCCCCTCAGGGTGAGCTGGAAGTAGAGGAAGTAGAGCAGCAGCAGCCCGAGCAGGAACGTCGGCATCGAGTAGAAGAAGAGGGCGAACACGGTGAGGCCGCGATCGACGAACGAGCGCGGCCGGATCGCGGAGATGACGCCGTTGAAGACGCCGAGGACGAGCCAGATAATGGCGGCGCCGATGACGAGGGAGAGGGTGATCGGCAGGGCCGCCGCCATGATGGTGGTCACCGGGACACCGTGATAGTAGTCGAAGCCGAAGTCGCCGCGCACCGCCTTGCTGACGAAGTTGTAGTACTGCTGCCACAGGGGCAGGTCGAGCCCCAACCGGTGGGAGATGAGCGCGACGGTCTCGGGCGGGGCCTGCCGACCGGCCAGGGTCTGGGCCACGTTGTTGGGGGCGATGAAGAACAGGCCGAAGACCAGCAGCGTGATTATCCACATGACGAGGATGCCCAAGAGGATCCGGCGGATGAGGAAGCGAATCATGACTGTGTCACCTTCCTACTCGGCCATCAGCCGGTCGCTGCGCGGGTCGAAGGCATCGCGCACGCCGTCCCCGAAGAGGTTGAACGCAAGCGTCGTGATGAGCAGGGCGGCGCCGGGGAAGACGACGAACCACCAGGCGACCGTGTAGTAGTTCTGGGAATCGCTGATCATGCCGCCCCAGTCGGCCGTGGGCGGTGGCAGGCCGAGGCCGAGGAAGGTCAGGGTCGCCTCGACGACGATGACGACGGGGATGAGCAGCGACGCATAGACGATGACTGGAGCGAGGATGTTGGGCAGGATGTCGGTGAACATGATCCGCCGGTCGCTGGCGCCCAGCGACCTCGCCGCCTCGACGAACTCGCGTTCGCGGAGCGAGAGCACCTGCCCCCTGACGATGCGTGCCACGCTTGCCCAGCTGAAGAAGCCGATGACGAGGACGGTCACGAGCAGGCTGGGCCCGACGATCGAGACGAGCGCGATCGCGACGAGCAGGAACGGCATGGACAGGACGACGTCGATGAGACGGGCAAGGATCGTGTCGACGATGCCGCCGAGGTAGCCGGCCGCGAGGCCCACGATGACCCCGATGACGACAGTGAGGGCCGTTGCGACGACGCCGACGAGCAGGGAGATGCGGGCACCGTAGGCGATCCGGACGAACA
>JAKDLQ010000203.1 GCA_030452775.1 Micrococcales bacterium
GCCCCGATCGAGCCCGCCTGACAGCCCCGCCGACCCACGGACGACCGTTGCTCGTCAGCGGACGCCGACGAGCGGGCATCCCCGCACGAGGTGCCCCACCCTGCCCCACCTCGTTGACCAACGGTCGTCGGTAGCCGGGCAGATCGGCCGTTCCAGTCATGGGGGCGAGGTGGTCTCCCGGCGGCGGCGGGAGACCAGCCAGGTGGCGACCCACACGACGAGCAGCGCGGTGATGCCGCCGATCGCATACCAGGATCCGGCGCGCGCGGCGAGCCAGGCCTGGACGACGGCGATCCCGATCGTCGCGTAGATCGCTGCCCAGGCGATGGAGCCCACCGCCGCGGCCGGCACGTAGTAGCGCAGCGGCATGCGCAGCACCCCGGCGGCGAGGTGGATCGTCGTCTGGATGCCCACCGTGAGATACGACAGCACGACGGCGACCGGGCCGAGGCGCAGGATGAGCGACTCCGCCCTGGCCTGTCGGTCACGCTCGGGACCTGGCCGGTGCCGCCGCCAGCCCGCGATGGCGCCCCGCCCGACCCAGTAGGTTGCGTTGGATCGCGCCATGACGATGAGCCAGAGCGCGATGAACGCCTGCCAGAACGGCAGCGCCGCCAACGTGTCGAGCATGAGGGCAACCCTAGGCCGGGCGCTCTCGCCCGGGCCGCGGCCGGCCGGATGGGATGCTGGAGCAGCCATGGCCGACCTCGTCATCACCTCACCGTCCAACCCGCGCCTCAAGGGACTGCTCGCGCTTCGTCGTCGCCGCGCCCGGGAGCAGACCGGACAGACGCTCGTCGAGGGCTACGAGGAGATCCGTCTCGCCCTCTCGTCCGGCGTCGTGCCGAGGACCGTCTACGTGTGCGAGGAGCTGTTCAGCCCCGCCGGGCGCGCAGGATCGCAGGACATCGGCACCCAGGCGCAGCTGCTCACCCAGCTGCGCGCCCGAGGCAGTGACGTCGTGCGACTCAGCTCGGCGGCATACGGCAAGGTGTCCTACCGCGAGGGTCCTGACGGGCTGCTCGCGGTCGTCGAGCGCGTCGGTATGCCGCTGCGCTCAGTGCTCGTGGACGGTGACCGCTTCCTCGGGCTCGTCTCGCAGGGGGTCGAGAAGCCGGGCAACCTCGGGGCCATGCTGCGCACCGCGGATGCGGCCGGCGTCGATGCGGTGGTGGCCGCGGACCCGGTGACCGACTGGGGCAACCCCAACGTCGTGCGTGCCAGCAGGGGCACGCTCTTCGCCGTCCCGGTCGTCAGTGCGACGACCGCGGACGTGCTCGGCTGGCTGGCCGGTCGGGGGATCGACCTCGTCGTCGCTACCCCGGAGAGCGAACTGCTGCACACCGACGTCGACTACACCGGACGGGTCGCGATCGCCGTCGGAAGCGAGAAGCACGGCGCCGATGACACCCTGCTCGAGTCGGCCACGCATCGCGTCCGAATCCCTATGCACGGCAAGGCGAACAGCCTCAACGTCGCCGCTTCGGCCGCGATAGTGCTCTACGAGGCCGTCCGCCAGCGCGGGTTGTGATGAACGGCAGGGGGGTGGTCAAGACCACGTCTGCCGGTATGCCACGATGGGCGCCATGCGCGTTGACCACGTCTCGTATGCAGCGGAGCACGACGGACTGCAGGCCACGGCCACCCGCCTGTCCAAGCTCATCGGCGTAGACCCCGTCAATGGGGGCGTCCACCCGCGCTTCGGCACCCGCAACGTGATCTTCCCCCTGGCCCACCACAACTACCTCGAGGTGGTCGAGGTCCTCGACCACCCGACGTGCGACAAGGCGCCCTTCGGGCAGGCGGTCCGCGCCCGGTCCGAGGCGGGCGGCGGTTGGCTCGGCTGGGTGATCTCGGTCGACAACCTCGCCCCGGTGGAGCGGCGCCTCGGGCGCCGGGCCGTCGACGGCAACCGGCACCGGCCCGACGGGGTCGAGCTCAAGTGGCGCCAGATCGGGATCAAGGGCCTCATGGCCGATCCGCAACTGCCCTTCTTCGTCCGCTGGGAAGACCCGTCCCTGCACCCCGCTGCGACGTGCGACACCACGGTGGCGATCGCCAACCTCCAGGTCGCGGGCGACCCGTCCCGCGTCCGCGAGTGGCTCGGGCCGGAGGACCGGTTCGACAAGGGCGACATCCGCTTCACGTTCATCGCGCCCCACGGCACACCGGGGCTGCTCTCGGTGACCTTCTCCACTCCCGACGGACCGGTCGTCATCTGAGCTGTTGAGGCTGGTGAGGCTGCTGAAGCTGCTGAGGTTCCGTCAGCGCTTGAAGCCCTTGAGCCGGAGCGAGTTGGTCACTACGAGGACGGACGACATGGCCATCGTCGCGCCGGCGATCATCGGGTTGAGCAGCCCGAAGGCCGCGAGCGGGATCGCCGCGACGTTGTAGCCGAACGCCCAGAAGAGGTTCTGCTTGATGATCCGGAGCGTCTCGCGGGAGAGCTCGATCGCGTCACCGACGGCGTCGAGATCCGGCCGGACCAGGACGATGTCGGCCGAGTCCATGGCCACGTCGGTGCCCGAGCCCATGGCCAGGCCGAGGTCGGCCTGGGCGAGGGCAGCGGCGTCGTTGATACCGTCGCCGACCATCGCGACGACCTTTCCTCGTTGCTGCAGATCGGCGACGACCGCGTGCTTGTCGGCGGGGAGCACGTCGGCGCGGACGTTGCCCGGGTCGATCCCGACCTGCTCGGCGACGCTACGGGCGTTGGCGAGGCCGTCGCCGGTCAGCAGGTGCGGCGTCAGGCCGAGAGCGCCCAGACGGGCGATGGCAGCGGCCGAGGTGTCGCGAACGGTGTCCTCGACGGTCAGGGCGCCATGGGCGACACCCTGCCACCCGACGAAGACTGTCGTGCCGGCCTTGGCCTCGGTGCGGGTGCGCAGGACGGGGTCGACGGTGTCGAACAGCGCCTCCTTGCCCACGGTGACCTCGGTGTCCTTGATCCGGGCGGTGGCTCCTTCGCCGGGGTTCGCCGCGAAGTCGGTGATCCGGGGTAGGCGCACCTTGGCTTCGTGGGCGGCCGCGACGATGGCTCGGCCGATCGGGTGCTCGCTGCCCTGCTCGACGGCGGCCGCCGCGGTCAGGACCGCCGCCTTGGACAGCGCGCCGCGCACCTCGATGCTCTTCAGCATCAGCTCCCCGGTCGTCACCGTCCCGGTCTTGTCCAGCAGGATCGTGTCCACTCGCCGGGTGTCCTCAAGGATCTGCGGGCCCTTGATGAGCGTCCCGAGTTGCGCCCCGCGGCCGGTGCCGACGAGCAGCGCCATCGGGGTCGCGAGGCCGAGCGCACAGGGGCAGGCGATGATGAGGACGGTCACCGCGACGGCGAGTGCCCGGGACAGGTCGTGTCCGGTGGCGAGCCAGATGACGAAGGTCACCAGCGCGATGACCAGCACGATCGGGACGAAGACCGCGGAGACCCGATCGGCCAGCCGTTGGACATCCGCCTTGCCGGTCTGGGCACGCTCCACGAGTCGCTGGATGCCGGCGAGCATCGTGTCGGCTCCGACCTTCTTGGCCTCGACGACGAGCCGGCCGGTCGTGTTGATTGAGCCACCGATCACCTGGTCGCCGGCCGAGGCGTCGCCTGGTGTCGACTCACCGGTGACGAGGCTCGCGTCGATCGAGCTGGCGCCGTCGAGGATCACCCCGTCGGTGGCGATGGTCTCGCCCGGGCGCACGATGAACTGGTCGCCGACGACGAGCCGGTCGATCGGGATCCGGGTCTCGCCGGTGATCCGGGTCCGTGGATCGATCCGCAGGATGGCGACGTCCTTGGCGCCGAGGTCGAGCAGCGAGCGCAGCGCGTCCCGACCCGAGTCCTTGGCCCGGGCCTCGAGGAAGCGGCCGAGGAGCAGGAACGTCGTGACGACCGCCGCGACCTCGAAGTAGAGATGGGTGCCACCCGAGAGCAGCTCGGCGATCGAGTAGGCGTAGGCGGCGAGCACCCCGAGCGACACGAGCGTGTCCATCGTCGAGGCGAGATGCCGGGCGTTGACGTAGGCGGCCCGGTGGAAGGGCCAGGCGCACCACAGCACGACCGGGGTGGACAGCACGAGCTCGAGCCACGGGCCGGCCCCGAAGGGGGGCAGGACCATGGCGATGAGGAAGACCGGCACCGTGAGGATCGCGGCGAGCAGCAGCCGCGGTCGGATCGCGTCCTGGGACGGCCTGCGTCCGAGGTCGTCCTGGCCGGGCGGTGTCCTGGGGAGCGCATCTGCTGCAGCCGGCGCCGGGGTCGGGCCCAACGGCATACCGGAGCCGGGGCGGGTGGAGCCGCCG
>JAKDLQ010000204.1 GCA_030452775.1 Micrococcales bacterium
CGGCGCGTCGTCGAGCTTCGCCGACGCGGCCGATGTTGCCGCCGGCGCCCGGGTGGGGGACGCGGCCGAGGCCTGGTCCTCGCCGATCGTCCACAAGATCAACCCGCCGAACGACGAGGAGATCGGCTGGTTGCGTTCGGGTACGACGCTGATGAGTCTCATGGCGCCCGCGATCAGTCCTGACCTCGTCGCGAAGCTGCAGGCCGCCGGCGTCACCGCGATGGCGATGGACGCGGTGCCGCGGATCAGCCGGGCCCAGTCGCTCGACGTGCTCAGCTCGATGGCCAACATCTCCGGGTATCGCGCCGTCATCGAGGCCGCCCACGAGTTCGGCTCCTTCTTCACCGGGCAGGTCACCGCCGCGGGCAAGGTCCCGCCCGCCGAGGTCCTCGTCGTCGGCGCAGGGGTGGCCGGGCTCGCCGCGATCGGGACCGCTCGCTCGCTCGGTGCCATCGTCCGGGCCACCGACGCGCGACCGGAGGTCGCCGAGCAGGTCGAGTCGATGGGCGCGGAGTTCCTCGCCGTCGAGATGCCGGAGGTCGACGAGAGTGCGAGCACGAGCGGCGGCTACGCCAAGGAGATGGGCGAGGAGTACAACCGCCGCGCCGCGCAGCTCTACACCGAGCAGGTGCCGCGGGTCGACATCATCATCACGACCGCCCTCATCCCCGGCCGGCCCGCGCCACGGCTGATCACCGCCGAGATGGTGGCCGCGATGAAGCCCGGTTCGGTGATCGTCGACATGGCAGCGGCCAACGGCGGCAACGTCGAGGGCGCGGTGGCCGACGAGTCCATCGTCACCGCGGGCGGCGTGACGATCATCGGCTACACGGACCTTGCCGCGCGGCTGCCCACCCAGGCCAGCCAGCTCTTCGGCACCAACCTGGTCAACCTCATGAAGCTGCTCACCCCCGGCAAGGACGGCGAGCTCATCCTCGACTTCGAGGACCCGGTCCAGCGCAACATGACCGTCGCCCGCGACGGAGAGCTTCTCTGGCCTCCGCCCCCCATCCCGGTGAGCGCGGCGCCGGTCCTCGCGCCGTCCGCGCCACCGGAGAAGGCGCCTCCTGCGCCGCCGAACCTCGCCCGGCGGCATACGTGGATGGTGATCGCGGCCGTCGCGTTCGCCGCCCTGTCGGGGCTGTCGCACGGTAGCTTCCTCGGGCACTTCAGTCTCTTCGTGCTCGCGGTCGTCGTCGGCTTCTACGTCATCGGCAACGTCGCGCATGCTCTGCACACGCCGCTCCTGTCGGTGACCAACGCCATCAGCGGCATCATCATCGTCGGCGCGCTCCTGCAGCTCGGGGACTCCGGCGGCGGGCCGGTGGTGATCGCCGTCCTTGCAACGGCCGCGACGCTCGTGGCGAGCATCAACATCTTCGGGGGCTTCACGGTGACCCAGCGCATGCTGACGATGTTCCGGAAGGGCTGACCCATGACCGTCGACCTCGCCCTCGTCGCCGCTGCCTACCTCATCGCGGGAGTCCTGTTCATCCTCAGCCTCGCCGGCCTCTCCAAGCACGAGAGCGCCAAGCTCGGCAACATCTACGGCATCATCGGCATGGCGATCGCCCTCATCGCGACACTGTGGCTCGCCGGCCAGTCGGCGGGCGTGACCCAGTGGGTAGCGATCATCGTCGCGATGGCGATCGGTGCCGTCATCGGGATCAACCTCGCCGTCCGGGTCGAGATGACCGGGATGCCCGAGCTCATCGCCATGCTGCACAGCTTCGTCGGCCTGGCTGCCGTCCTCGTCGGCTTCAACACCTTCTTCGCCTCATCCGCGGCGCCGTCATTGGGCGCAGCCGTGCAGGAGGGCGGCAGCGACGGGGTACATCTGGTGGAGATCTTCCTCGGGGTCTTCATCGGGGCGGTGACGTTCACCGGCTCGATCGTTGCCTTCCTCAAGCTGTCGACGAAGATCTCGGGCCGGCCGCTCATGCTCCCGTTCCGGCACTGGCTCAACCTGCTCGCCGGGCTCGTCTCGCTCGGGCTCATGGTGTGGTTCGTCGCGAGCGAGTCGCTCGTGCCGCTCGCCGTGATGACGGCCATCGCGCTCGCCTTCGGCTGGCACCTCGTCGCCTCGATCGGCGGCGGCGACATGCCGGTCGTCATCTCGATGCTCAACAGCTACTCCGGGTGGGCCGCCGCTGCCGCGGGCTTCATGCTGAGCAACGACCTGCTCATCATCACCGGTGCCTTGGTGGGGTCATCCGGTGCGTACCTCTCCTACATCATGAGCAACGCGATGAACCGCTCGTTCATCTCGGTCATCGCCGGCGGTTTCGGCTCCGACGGCGCCGTCACGAGCGGCGATGTCGACTACGGCGACCACCGTGAGACGACCGCGGAGGAGGTCGCCGAGATGCTTGTCCACGCCGGTTCGGTCGTCATCACCCCCGGCTACGGGATGGCTGTCGCGCAGGCGCAGTACCCGGTCGCCGATCTCACCGCCAAACTGCGCGAGCGCGGCGTCACCGTGCGGTTCGGGATCCACCCGGTCGCCGGTCGCCTCCCCGGGCACATGAACGTCCTGCTCGCCGAGGCGAAGGTGCCCTACGACATCGTCCTCGAGATGGACGAGATCAACGACGACCTGCCGGACACCGACGTCGTGCTCGTCATCGGCGCCAACGACACGGTCAACCCCGCTGCGGCGGAGGACCCGAGCAGCCCGATCGCCGGCATGCCCGTCATCGAGGTCTGGAAGGCCGCGGAGGTCGTCGTCTTCAAGCGGTCGATGAGCGCCGGCTACGCGGGCGTGCAGAACCCGCTCTTCTTCCGCGACAACACGGCGATGCTCTTCGGGGACGCGAAAGACAGCGTGGAGAGCATCATCAGGGCCCTCTGACGGTGGCGGAAGCGTCCGAGGGGTGCGATATGTCTTCAAGGTGGCCGTATGCCGCCCTCGTCGGGACAGATCGCCACCGCGGAAACACATCCGTCCCCCCGAGACAGGTCGCACCCGCCGGGACGCCGCCGGTGACGCCGCCGGGACAGGTCTCAGCCGGTGACGCCGGGCCAGTAGTCGTTGGCGTCGAGGCGGGCGCCGAAGATGGCCTGACCGACCCGGACGATCGTGGCGCCATGCTCGATCGCGAGCTCGAAGTCGCCGGACATCCCCATCGACAACTCGTCCCAGCCCTCGCCGACGCGGACGGCGTCGGTGTCGCGCAGCTGCGCCTGGATGGCCCGCATCCGCTCGAAGCACGCGGCCACCTGGGCGCGATCGGCGGAGAAGACGGCCAGCGTCATCAGGCCCGTCACCCGCAGCGCGTCGTATTGGCCCAGCTGCCGCGCCATACCGACCACCTCATCGGGCGGGAGCCCGAACTTGCTGTCCTCCCCTGAGGAGTTGACCTGCACGAGCACGTCGAGCCGGCGACCTTGGGTGTGCAGCCGCTTGTCGAGCTCCCTGGCGAGCCGGAGTGAGTCGAGCGCCTGGAACTCCGCCGCGAAGCGGGCCACGACTCGCGCCTTGTTGGTCTGCAGGTGGCCGATGAGCGCCCACTCGATGTCCTCGCCCGAGAGTTCCTCGGCCTTGCGAGCGGCCTCCTGGACCTTGTTCTCCCCGAAGCGCCGGCACCCGGCCGCGCGGGCCTGCATGATCGTGTCGGTGCTCATCGTCTTGGTGACCGGCAGCAGACGCACCGACCCCGGCTCGCGCCCCGCGTGGGCACAGGCTGCCTCGATGCGCTGCCGGACATCTTCGAGGTTGTGAGCGATCGTCGACATGCGCTCAGCCAAGCACATCCGCCGCTCTGCGGTGCTCAGCGGTCGTCGAGCGCCTGCGCCGCGTCCTCGGGCCGGACGGCGACCTCGTCGACCTCGGCGGGTGCCGCGAGGAGGCTGTGCTTGCGGCCGTAGACGAAGTAGATGGCGAAGCCGATCGCCATCCAGATGGCGAACCGGATCCACGTCTCGATGCTGAGGTTGAGCGTGAGATAGAAGCAGAGCGCCGCCGACAGCCACGGGATGACCGGGTTGCCCGGGACCTTGAAGGACCGCTTGAGGTCGGGCCGGCGCCGGCGCAGGATCGGCACGGCCAAGGAGACGAGGATGAATGCCGTCAGCGTCCCGATGTTGACCATCTCCTCCAGTCTGCCGATCGGGGTGAGCGAGGCGACGAGGGCGATGATCGCGCCGATGATGAAGGTGAGCCTGACCGGGGTGCCGGTCTTCTCGCTGGTCTTGCCGAGCCCCGGAGGAAGCAGCCGGTCACGGGACATCGCGAAGCTCACCCGAGTCGAACCGACGAGCAGGGTGAGGA
>JAKDLQ010000205.1 GCA_030452775.1 Micrococcales bacterium
TGCTCGCGCTCGCGAGTCTCGTCACCGTCCTGCAGCGGATGCTGACAGTTCGCCGTGAAGCCAAGCCCTTCGGCCCGGGCCCTGGCGTAGGAGACGATCATGCCGAGGATGAGGCAGGCGAGGGCGAGCCAGGCCATGACGAGGCTGTCGCCCGTACCGGCGTAGTAGATGACGAGGCCGCCGAAGATCGCGGCGTCGCCGATCCGGTCGAGGGTCGAGTCGAGGTAGGCGCCCCACTTGCTCGACCGCCCGGAGGAGCGGGCCATGATCCCATCGACCGTGTCGGAGAAGATGAAGGCGGTGATGACCAGCACCCCGACCCAGATCTTGCCCTGGGGGAAGAACACGAGGGCTCCGGCGCTGACGCCCAGGGTCCCGATGATGGTCACGATGTCGGGGCTGATGCCCAGCTTGAGCAGGAGGCGCGCGATCGGCGTCAGGATCGTCGTCATCGTGTCGCGCAGGAGTCGGTTGAGCATGATGGGCTCCAGCCTAGTGAACCGCCGGGCTCACTCCGGCCAGCACTCGACGAGGGAGACCCGCGTGTCCTCGAGCAGCACCGGCAGCGCCTTGGTCCGGCCGATGATCGGCAGGAAGTTGGAGTCGCCCGCCCAGCGCGGGACGATGTGCTGGTGGAGGTGTGCGGCGACACCGGCACCCGCAACGGCGCCTTGGTTGATCCCGAGGTTGAAGCCGTGTGGCTCGGACGCGGCCTCGAGGGTCCGGATGGCCTGCTTGGTCAGCAGCGTGAACTCCTCGGTCTCCTCGTCGGTGAGGTCGACGTAGAGCGAGACGTGGCGGTAGGGACACACGAGCAGGTGACCCGGGTTGTAGGGGAAGAGGTTCATCACGACGTAGCAGTGCGTGCCCCGGTGAACCATGAGTCCCTTGGCGTCGGCCTTGTGCGGCACGGCGCAGAAGGGGCAGCCCTGCCCCGCCTCCTTCGTCGGCTTGTCTCCGACGATGTAGGCCATCCGGTGGGGGGTCCAGAGCCGCTCGAAGCCGTCGTCGACCCCGGCGAAGTCGTGCTCGGTCTCCCGCGCGGCGTCACCGCCCTGCTCCGTCATGCTCGAAATCCTAGGCCGTGCTCCTACGCCAGGCGTACCCAGTCCGGGCCGCTTTGTCCCGCCTGTCGATGACGGAGATGGCTGCATTGTCGGATTCACTGTGTGAGCAGGCCCGGGATGGGTGAGATCGCAGGGCCCTCGCTGGGTTGCTGCGGGACTCGACTCGACTACCGGTCCCGCGCCCAGACCTGTAGTTCACCGGCGTCGCCGGTTACCTCGTCACCGGGAAGCGGAGCCGCGCCACGGCCGGCGAACGCCAGATCGAGGGGTCGAGATCGGCGCCACGGACCGCGACGACCTCCCCGCCCCTGGACAGGACGACGCTCGCGATCCGGGCGAGCACGTCCTCGGCGGGCGACCCGTCGGCCAGATGTTCCTCGTCGTGCCCGGCGCCGGCGAACTGCACGGCCCCGGTCTCCTCGTCGAGCACGCCCTGCTCTCTCGAGGTGAAATCGAAGTAGAAGGTGTCGACCGCGCCGATCACGGCCGCCCGTCCGATCGCGGCGATGTCGCGCTCGACCCGTGACTGGTCGCCCTCGGCGAGGGCGGCGAGGGCGGCATTCGTGTCATCGATGGCGATCGCGGCGAGTCGATCGCGGATCGCCTCGTCGATGCTTGCTGCGTCGAGGTGATCCGGCGCTCCCTTGACGAGAAGGGCCCGGCGTCCATTGACACGCGGGAGGAAGAGGCTGGCGAGCGGGTCGTTGGCGAAGACGACGAGCGGCACTGTGCCTTGGCCATCGACCGCACCGAGCTCCTGCTTGACCGCGTCGGCCACATGGGCGGCATACCCCTCGATGAGCATCTTCTGATACTCGTGGGCGGACCGCTTGAGCGAGTCGCGTGGTCCGGTGCGGGGAACGACCGACTCGGCGTCGTGCGCCCACTCCCCCTTGAGATCGAGCACCTCTGCACGCGCCGTCGGGGTGGCGTGCCACAGCTGCCAGGAGTTGGCGGACAGGGTGAGGGCGTAGGCCTCCTGCGCACGCCCGCGAGCCCGGAGCAGCTGACCGAGCTCGAAGTGCCGGCCGACGTGGACGCCGTCCTCGAGATGGTTGGGCAGGACGAAGGCCTCGTCAACGTCAGGGGAGACGAAGATCGCGAGTGACCGGGACACGTCGGTCCACAACTCGGCGGATCCTGCGTGCTGCGCCTGCCGCTTCCGCACCGTTTCGATGCTCTCAGAGGATGCCCCGAGGGCCTTGGCACGCTCGATCGCCTCGTCGAAGAAGCTCTTGACGGCGACCTGGGCGCGCTCGCGCTCGTGAACGACCGGCGAGGTGGCCGCGTAGATGGTGACGGCGAGGTCCTGCTGCCGGACCAGGGTCTCGAGTTCGGTGGGACTCGGTAGGTCGTAACGAACGGTCACGGGGACTCATCTCTTTCAGCTCGGCGGTTCCGGTGTCGGGCTGTGCCCAGCTCCGACTGTACGTGCTGATCCGAAGCCGTGCCCGGCGGGACGGTAGCCGGACTTCGTGGCCGGATCAGAGCGCCGGTCCGGACTTCCTGGCCGGCTACCGGCTCAGACCTGTGCGTGGGCGTCGATCGCGGTGAGGATCCGCGTGATCGCCTCATCGATGGGTACGCCGTTGTCCTGTGAGCCGTCCCGGTAGCGGAACGACACCGCACCTGCGGCGCGGTCCGCCTCTCCGGCGATGAGCACATAGGGGACCTTGGACGTGGACGCGTTGCGGATCTTCTTCGGGAAACGGTCGTCGCCGTCGTCGAGTTCTGCTCGAGCCCCTTTGCGACGTAACCGTTCCAACACGTCGCGAAGGTAGTCAGCGAACTCGTCGGCGACGGGGACACCCAGCACCTGGACGGGTGCGAGCCACACTGGGAAGGCGCCCGCATAGTGCTCGACAAGGATGCCGAGGAAGCGCTCGATGGAGCCGAACTTGGCCGCGTGGATCATGACCGGCTCCTGCCGGGTGCCGTCCGCGGCCTGGTACTCGAGCCCGAAGCGGGCGGGCTGGTTGAAGTCGTACTGGATGGTCGACATCTGCCAGGTCCGCCCGATGGCGTCGCGGGCCTGGACGGAGATCTTGGGCCCGTAGAACGCGGCCCCGCCTGGATCCGGCACGAGGTCGAGGCCGGACTCGATCCCGATCTCCTCGAGGATCGACGTCGCCTCGGCCCACTGCTCGTCGCTGCCGATGAACTTCGCCGTGTTCTCCTCGTCGCGCGTCGACAGCTCGAGGTAGAAGTCGTCGAGGCCGAAGTCACGCAGCAGCGACAGGACGAACTCAAGCAGGTGCTTGATCTCCTCCGGCGCCTGCTCATGGGTGACGTAGGAGTGTGAGTCGTCCATCTCCAGGCCACGCACCCGGGTGAGACCGTGGACGACACCCGACTTCTCGTAGCGGTAGACCGACCCGAGCTCGAACAGCCGCAGCGGCAGCTCCCGGTAGGAGCGACCGCGCGACTTGTAGATGAGGTTGTGCATGGGGCAGTTCATCGCCTTGAGCTGGTACTTCGATCCCTCGAACTCCATCGGGGGGAACATCGTGTCCGCGTAGTACGGCAGGTGGCCCGAGGTGTGGAAGAGACCGTCCTTGGTGATGTGCGGGGTGCCGACGTACTCGAAGCCCTCCTCGATGTGGCGCCGGCGCGAGTAGTCCTCCATCTCCCGTTTGATGACGCCGCCCCTGGGGTGGAAGACGGGCAGCCCCGAGCCGAGCTCCTCCGGGAAGGAGAAGAGGTCCATCTCGGCGCCGATCTTGCGGTGGTCGCGCCGCTCGGCCTCAGCCAGCCGTTCGAGGTGAGCCTTGAGCTCTGCCTTTGACGGCCAGGCGGTGCCATAGATGCGCTGCAACTGCGGGTTCTTCTCGGACCCGCGCCAGTACGCGGCCGCCGATCGCATCAGTTTGAAGGCGTTGCCGATGAGCTTGGTACTCGGGATGTGCGGACCCCTGCACAGGTCGCTCCAGGCGAGGGTGCCGTCGCGGCGGACGTTGTCGTAGATGGTCAGCTCGCCGCCGCCGACCTCGACGTTCGCGCCCTCGGCGGCCTCGGCGACCTCGGCGGTGGTGCCACCCTTGAGCCCGATGAGCTCGCACTTGTAGGGCTCACCGGCCAGCTCTTCGAGCGCGTCGGCGTCGGTGACGCCCCGCCGGGCGAAGGTCTGCCCTTCGTTGATGATCTTCTGCGTGACCTTCTCGATCGCCTTGAGGTCTTCGGGGGCGC
>JAKDLQ010000206.1 GCA_030452775.1 Micrococcales bacterium
GACGCGGTTGCTGCTCGCCCCGCCTCACCCCGAGACGCACGTATGCCGCTGCGCTGGGTGAGCGCAGCGGCATACGTTATCTATGCGGACCCTATGCGGACCGGACCACTCAGCCCTTGCAGCCCCACTGCGACAGGCCGTTGTCCGCATAGGCGCGGTTCGCGACAGTGATCTGCTGGGCGCGGCTGGCGAGGTCTGCCCGCGACGCGAACTGGCCGCCGCCGTAGGCCAGCCAGGTCCCGCTGGCGAACTGCAGACCGCCGTAGTAGCCGTTGCCGGTGTTGATGCTCCAGTTGCCCCCGGACTCACAGGCCGCGACCCGGTCCCACATCCCCGAACGGCCAGCATTGGTCCCGCTCTTGCTGGTCGAGCCGCGCGACGCGGTGGACCGGCTCGGAGAGGTGGACCGGCTGGACGTGGACGGCTTCGAGGAGGTTGTGGCTGCGGGGCGCTGCTTGGTCCCGACGAGCACCACGCGGTTGACGGGTGCCTTGGTCACACTGGCGGAGACCTGCTTGGTCGAGGCGAGCTTGCCGTCGACGAGGGTCTGACGCGCCTTGACGGTGCGGACGCCGTTGACGCCCCGCTTCTCGACCTTGGTCGCCCCCGTGTAGAGCGCGCCCGACCGCTTCTGGACCGTGCGGTAGGCGACGGACTGCGTCGACGTGGAGGTCTTCGTCGTCACGCGCTTGACGGCGACCTTCATGCCGTCCTTGAGGGCGGCGTTCGCCTTCGGCGAGACCTGGTCCTGCTTGCCGACCGTGACTCCGAGCCGGTCCAGCGCCTCGGAGACCGTTGCGGCGGCGACCGTGTGCTTCTTCGTCTTGCCGTCGGCCGTGACGGTGATGTCCCGCGGGGTCGTCACCGTGAGGGCGAGACCGGCGCGTCCGATGGACTGCGACCGGGAGACCGACAGGCGCGCGTCGTCCGAGCGCAGGCCAAGCGCCGCGAGCACTCCGTCGACGGTCGTCTCGGTCGTCTTGACCTGGCGCGTCTTGCCATCGACGGTGATCGTCACCGGCCGGGCGTACTCGACGGAGACGACATCGCCGTCACGCAGCGGCGCGTCTGCGCCAGGCGAGACGAGGTCACCCTTCGCAAGCGCGATGCCCTGGTCGTCGAGCAGGTCACCGACGGTACTGCCGAACACGTGCTCCTGGCTCTGCGAGCCGTCGACGCTGAGCGTGACCGCCTTGTCGTACTGGGCCGCCCCAACACCGGCAGCGGTGAGGAGCAGGCCGGCGCCGGCTGCGGACAGGACTTTGGTGGTGCGCGTGAACAACAGATCACTCCGAACGTCGAATACGGACTCCGGTGCACACGCGCTCTCGAGATCCGCTCGTGAGGAAGTCCTCGGGCTCATTCGCGAGGGGCTCGGTGAGCGGTCGATGCGGGGCGGCAACCGGCTAACAGGAGCCAGCCTGACGGATCAACCCCCGGAAGGTCAAATTTTGATAACGTTTTTCGACATGCGGGCCGGGTTGCTGGTGCAGTCGGGCCGTCAGGACCAGGGCCCGTACACCCGCTCACTGTTCTCGGCCACGGCCCGGCAGAGCGTGGGCACGTCCATGCCCCGCACCGCCGCCATCGCCCGCACCGTGTAGGGCATGAGGAACGATGCGTTGGTCGCGCCGCGGTGCGGGTGGGGCGTCAGGTAGGGCGCGTCTGTCTCGACGAGGAGCTGCTCGAGCGGCACCACGGCCAGGGCCTCACGCAGACTCCTCGCGTTCGTGAAGGTCACGGTTCCGGCGAAGGACAGGTAGTAGCCACGGTCGACGCATTCCCTGGCCATGGCCGCGCCGCCGGAGAAGCAGTGCAGCACGGTCCGCGCCGGCGCCCCCTCCTCGTCGAGGATCCGCAGGACGTCGTCGTGGGCGTCCCGGTCATGGATCTGCAGGGCCAGCCCGCGCCGCTTGGCGAGGTCGATGTGCCAGCGGAAGCCATCCTGCTGGATATCGATACCTTCCGGCCCGGTGCGGTAGTAGTCGAGGCCGCTCTCCCCGATGGCCCGGACCCGCTCGTGGACCGATAGCCGATCCACCGTGTCGTATGCCGCCGACAGCCTCCCAGCTGCGGCGAGCCTGGGCACGTCGTTGGGGTGCAACGCGATGGCGCCGACGATCTCTGGATGGCGCTCGATCGCCTCCATCGTGAAGGCGATCCCGTCGAGGTTGCAGCCGACCTGCACGAGGCGCGTCACCCCGACGGCTCGCGCCCGGGCGATCGCCTCGGCCACCTCGAGCGGCTCGTCGCCCTCCCGGGTGATATCGAGGTGGACATGGTTGTCGACGACGTCGACCGGCAACGGGTTGTCGAGGACGTCGGCGTGCTCCGGAAGGCCGCGCCGGCCCGACGATCGCGCCGCCCCCGGCGACCGCGATGACCCCGGCGACCGCGACGAGGCCGGCGACCGCGATGGCCCCGGCGACCCCGGCGAGGCCGAGCTCATGCCTCGAGCTCGACGTCGCCCAGGCGCCCGCGTTCGTCCTCGATGACCTGCTCGGCGTCGAACTTCGTGAAGACCGCGGTCGGCTTGCCGATCGGGGTGCCCGGCACGACCGGTCGCGGCTCCCACTGGGGGGTGGTCGAGTAGTCCCCGGTGATGACGGGATACGACCTCGACTCGTCGTCGAGGTCGCGGACGGTCTCGATGCGCGGCATCGGCATGAACTCTCCGTCGCCGCCGAGCACCGCATGCACCCGGTTGGCCGCGTGTGGCAGGAACGGCGAGATGAGCGTGTTGAGGTCCGAGACCGCCTGCACGAGCGTGTGCAGCACGGTCGCGAGCCGCTCGCGCTCGTGCTCGCCCTTGAGCTTGAACGGCTCCGTCTTCGAGACGTAGGCGTTGGCCTCGCCGACGAGGCGCATCACCTCCGCGAGCGCCGCCTTGTGGCGGTGGCGCTCGAGCAGCCCGCCGACGGTGGCGAATCCGGCCGAGACGGCGGCGAGCAGCTCGTCGTCAACGGGCTCGGCGGCATACGGCCGGGGGATCTCTCCGAAGGACCTGGCCACCATGGTCGCGGTCCGCTGGACGAGGTTGCCCCAGCCGGCCACGAGCTCGTTGTTGTTGCGCTGGACGAAGTCGGCCCAGGTGAAGTCGGCGTCGTGGCTCTCGGGGCCGGCGGCGGAGATGTAGTAGCGGATCGGGTCGGGGCCGTAGCGCGCGACGATGTCCTGCACGTAGATGACGTGCCGGCGCGAGCTCGAGAACGGCCTGCCCTCGAGCGTCATGAACTCGCTCGCGACGACCTCGGTGGGCAGGGCGAGCTCTCCGTAGACGCCGGGCTCGCCGCCGCGATCGCCCCGGCCCGCGTAGGCCAGCAGCTCGGCCGGCCAGATCTGGGCGTGGAAGGTGATGTTGTCCTTGCCCATGAAGTAGTAGCTGCGCGGCGGCTGGGCTTGCCTCGCGTCCCAGAACTCGCGCCACCGCTCGGGCTCGCCGAGCCGTCTCGCCCACTCGATCGCCGCGGAGAGGTAGCCGATGACGGCGTCGAACCAGACGTAGAACCGCTTGTTCGGGTCCTCCTGCCAGCCCGGCAGCGGGATGGGGATGCCCCAGTCGATGTCACGGGTCATCGGGCGCGGGCGGAGATCCTCGAGCAGGTTCTTGCTGAACGTGAGGACGTTGGGCCGCCACGTGCCCGAGGCCTCCCGCTCGTCGAGCCACGTCGACATCGCGCCCGCGAGCGCCGGCAGGTCGAGGAAGAAGTGCTGTGTCTCGATGAAGTCCGGCGTCTCGCCGTCGATCTTGGATCGCGGGTCGATGAGCTCGTCGGCGTCGAGCTGGTTGCCGCAGTTGTCGCACTGGTCACCGCGCGCCTCGGCGAATCCGCAGATGGGGCAGGTGCCCTCGATGTAGCGATCGGGCAGCGTGCGCCCGGTCGAAGGGCTGACCGCGCCGCGGGTCGTCTCCTCGATCATGTAGCCGTTGGCGTGCGCCTGCCGGAACAGCTCCTGCACGACCGCGTAGTGGTTGGGCGTCGTCGTGCGGGTGAACAGGTCGTAGGACAGGCCGAGGTCGGTGAGGTCCTGGGCGATGACCGCGTTGTACTTGTCGGCGAGCTGACGCGGGGTGAGTCCCTCCTCGTCGGCGAGGACGAGGATCGGGGTGCCGTGCTCGTCCGTCCCGGAGACCATGAGCACATCGTGGCCGGCCATTCGCATGTAGCGGCTGAACACGTCGGAGGGCACGCCGAACCCGGCCACGTGGCCGATGTGGCGCGGGCCGTTGG
>JAKDLQ010000207.1 GCA_030452775.1 Micrococcales bacterium
GCCACTCGAGTGGATGGTGGTGCGAGAGGCCGAGATGCCGAGGGGCCGAGAGGCCATGGGTAGGCGTGTCGAGAGCGGCGTGCCGTGGTCATGCCGTGGTCTAGAGGAGCGAGCGGGTCCACGTAACGGTGCGGGCGCCGGGCCGGAAGCCGAGGCGTTGGTAGAGCCGGCGGGGCCCCGGGTAGGCATCATCGCCGCGCGCGGTGACCAGGGCCACATCGGCGCCGAGGCCGCGTAGATGGTGCAGTGCCGCCAGGCTCACCGCTGCTGCCAGTCCGTGGCCGCGGTGCGCGGGAACGCAGCCCACCGGCTCGAGGAGGCCCACGCCGGTGGCGGGGTCGAACCAGACCAGCGCGGAGGCGACGATCCCTCCGGCGGAGTCGATCGCGACCCAGTCGAGGTCGTGGCGGTAGGGCCAGGCCCTCATGAGCGCCGCGTACGCGGTCGCGGTCATCCGAGAGCGTCCGAGGCCGGACCACGACGCGGCATGACACGTCGCGCGGGCTCCCGCTTCACCTGGCTCGAGGTGACGCAGCGAGTAGCCGTCGACAGCGGGCATGGCCGACAGTCGAGCGAGATCAAGCAGGTGGTGCACGAAGTACGGACCTGCCCGCTCCGGCATGAATCCGGCTGCGGCCAGGTCGGATTCGAGGACATCGTCGTGCATGGCCAGGACCGACTGGGTGCCCGCGTCGCTCCAGTCCTCGAACCACTCGAGCAGGTCCTGGCCGACCTCGGGATACGCCGGGTCGAGCTGGTACTCGAGCCAGTCCGGCGCCTCGGCCCAGCCGAAGGCGACGACCTCGTCGCCGCGCCGCCAGAGCGAGATCGCCTCACCGGGGCCAGGCAGCGCGGGATCGACCGGTTGGTGATATCGATTCCACGCCAGTTGGCCGGGATGGAAGCGCGCCGCCGGCGACCAGAGCCGCGAGCACATCGCCTGCATCGCTCGCAGGTCGTCCGGGCCCGAGAAGTCGCGCCGCCGCATCGGGACACGCTAGTCGAGGAGCCGCTCCCGCGTGGCCCTGCTTGTCGATGTATCCGGACCCGGCGCCTGAGGCAGGCGTCCGCATCGGGCGACTGCCGCATCTCGTGGCCCCGATGCTACCTCAGCAGCTCGCGCCCGGCGCCCTAGAGTGGGGCGGTGACTCATGCGAGCGGCATCGGCTTCTGGCCCGGCACGTCCGTCCGCGAGGCCCTGGCGCAGGTCCGCGAGATCCTCGACGGCGAACTGCCCTACCTGCCCGAGCTACCCGCCCGGGGCCCCGGTGCGGACCTGATCGGTCGCACGGCGGGCCTGCTCGTCGAGTTGCCGGTCGATCTGCAGCCTGCGGGTTGGCGTCTGGTCGACCGGCCCGGCCGTGACGCCGGCCGGACCGCGGCGCTGTGGCGTGAGGACCTCGACGAGCTGGCCGAAGCCTTCGACGGCCATCAAGGAGCACTGAAACTGCAGGTCTGCGGTCCGTGGACCCTCGCGGCCGGCCTCAGGCTGCAGCGCGGCGAGCGGGTCATCGCCGACGAGGGCGCCTGCCGTGACCTCGTTGACTCGTTGGCCGAGGGAGTGCGCTCGCACATCGCGGCGGTCCGTGCGCTTGTGCCGGACGCGCAGATCGTGCTCCAGCTCGACGAGCCGTCGTTGCCCACGGTCCTTGCTGGCCGACTCCCCACCGCGTCCGGCCTCGGCCGGCTGCCAGCCATCGACCCGCAGGTCGCGACCGCCGGCCTGACGACCGTGCTGCGCCCTCACGACGGCGACACCGTCCTGCACTGTTGCGCGTCCGACCCACCGGTGGCACTGATGCGAGCGACGGAACCCACCGCGCTGTCGATCGACACGACGCTGCTCGCCGCGCGAGAGTGGGAGGAGGTGGCCACCGCCGTCGAGGACGGCATCCATCTCTATGCCGGTGCCGTGCCCGCGGACGGGCGCTCGACGCGGGCGCAGGAGCTCGCCGATCACTTCCTCCGCGGCTGGCGACGAGTCGGTATGCCGCTGCCCTCGCTCTCTGACGTCATCGTCACCCCCACGGGTGGCCTCGCCAGCACGAGTCCGAGCCTGGCGCGGGCGATCCAGCGGTGCGCCATCGACACCGCCGACGAGCTCGAGCAGCACAGCGTCGACAGCTAGGACATCAGGCCCGGACGACGCGAGTGCCCGCCACCCGATCATGCGGCGGTCGACCGCCCCCTCGAAGCCCGGTCCAGGCCATGGCACCGAGCAATGGATAGACGAGCACGGTCGTCCCCAGGGTGACGCGGTCCCGCCTGTCGAAGCCGCCCGACGAGGCCCCCAAGGCCACCACATGCCCCATCTGCCATGGCACCGCGATCTTGACGACGTTGCGGACAAGGCTGCGCGCGAACCCGACCCGCTGGCTCGCATCGCCAGGCGATACTTGTACCACCGTCAAGCCCTCACGACGCTTGCCGCGGGTCGCCTGGCGCGGACCGGCCTCGGCCAGAGCCGCCAGGAGGGCGGCGGTCAGTGGCGCCACCGCGCTGGCGGCATAGACGTATCTCCGGTTGCGGTCCCATCCACGACGGCGACCGACGAGCCCCACCGGCACCTCGCAGGCGGCGATACCCAGATACAGCAGGCAGTCGACGAGGTAGGCGCGGGCCCGCGCTCCGGCCAACGGGTGCACACGCGGTAGAGAGCTCGAGGTCAGAGCGCCGAGCCCTTCTGGTAGGCCGCCCAGCTGAGGTTCCAGTCGGCGTAGCCGTTGCCCATCGTCATGCCCTTCTGAGAGCCCGTCGTCTTGACGATGTCGCCGATGCGCGTGTTCGCGTAGTACCAGTCGGAGTTGGCGGTGTTCATCCCGACACAGCCGTGGCTGACATTGGAGTGGCCTTGCTGCCAGACCGACCACGGCGCCGTGTGGAGGAACTCACCGGAGTGGGTGATCTGCAGGGCTCGCTTGACCTTGACGTCGTGGTAGTAGTCCGCGTCGCCTGGTTTGAGCCCGATCGATTCGGCCTTCATGGTGAAGTTGGTGTATTTGGCCATGATGACCTTGGTCCCGGAGCGGGTCTCCCATCCGGGTCGTCCGCCGGAGATCGGGATGGTGTTGGCCTTCTTGCCGCTGATGTAGACGTCCATCATGTGCGTCTTGAGGTTGACCTTGGAGATGACCGATCGGCCGATGGTGAAGTCGGAGGTCCGGGAGAGCTCGCCGTAGCGTTTGCCACCGGCCGGGACACCGTTGAGGTTGGCCTCGACGTGAACCTTGGTGCCAGGCTTCCAGTACGTCTTGGGACGCCAGTGCGCCTCACGACTCGAGACCCAATACCACGACCCCTGCTGCTTGGGGGTCGACTCGACCGACATGTGCTTCTCGAAGTTGGCCTTGTCGACGACTGGCAGATCGAAGGTGACGATGACCGGCATGCCGACGCCCACGGTTTGACCGTCGCCTGGGGTGACCTGGACATAGATCTGGTCATCGAGGGTCAGGTTGGCGGTCCGGAACGTGCGCTTGGTTTCGGTGGTCTGTCCGTCGCGGTCTGTCGCCGTTAGTGCCAGGGTGTACTTCACCCCCGGCTCGAGCAGGTCGCCGGCCCTCCAGGTGCCCGATTTGAGCGTGCCGTCGACCGTGACCTTCTTGTCCTTCTTGCTCACATAGGACAACGCGGCACCCGTCAGCGTGCCCTCCTGGGCGCTCGCCTCGACCCTCGTGTCGACCGGGACGCCGGAGGCCTGCTCGTCGGGGGTCGTTACCCACGAGACCGGGGGAGTCGTCGGCGCCGCCGCCGATCCCGCACCTGCGGACCCGGGCGTGTCCGCCGATGCTGTGGCGTTGCATGCCGACAGTCCGAGCAGGGCCACGACGGCCAGGCTCGCGACGACGGACAGACGGTTTTCGGCTTTCGGCATGCAGGTCCCCTATATCATCCGGCGCACTCCAGCCTGTCGGCGCGCACCATCGGCATTACCCAGTGTCGCCGATGGGGGCCTCGAACGCCAAAACGTCGTGCCCCGGCGCGTCGCCCCGCAGATCTCACGGCCGGGTGATGGCCCTGTCGGCCTCGCGGCGGCTGACAGAATGGGACGGTGACCGACGTGCCCGCCGATGTATCGCTGATCGACGACGTGCCGCCGCAGGCCCACCAGGAGTGGTCCGAGCTTGCCGAGGAGGCCGGTAGCGCGCAGTTCGCCTACCACGTCAAGGACGCCCCGACGATCAGCGACGGCGAGTACGACGC
>JAKDLQ010000208.1 GCA_030452775.1 Micrococcales bacterium
CCACTGCGCGGGGCGGCGCTCGACGAAGGCGAGTGAGCCCTCGCGGGCATCATCCGAGGCGGCGACCTTGGCGTACTGGGGAAGCCGGGTCCGCATGGTTGCCAACCCTGCGGCGACGGTCTGACCCGCCGTTTCGCGCAGGACTTCCAGGGTCGCCGCGATGCTGAGCGGGGCGTTCGCGCAGATCTGCCGGGCCAGGGACAGCGCGCTCTCGTCCAGCGCCTCCAGGGGGACGACGCTGTTGACCAGACCCCAGCGGGCGGCTTCGGGCGCATCCATCCGGCGACCGGTCAGCAACAGCTCTCGAGCGATCGCCTGCGGGATCCGGGCCGGCAGGCGTTGCAGCCCGCCGGAATCGGCTACCAGTCCGAGCCGGACCTCGGGCAGGGCGAACTCGGCGTGGTCGGCTGCGACGATGAGGTCGGCGGCCAGGGCGAGCTCGAAGCCGCCGCCGATGGCCAGCCCGTTGACCGCGGCGATGACCGGCTTGTCGAGGTCGGCGAACTCGGTGAGTCCCGCGAAGCCGCCTGGCCCCCAGTCGGCGTCGGGTGGCTCACCGCCGGCAGCGGCCTTGAGGTCCCAACCCGCGCTGAAGAAGCGGGACCCCGCACCGCGGAGCACGGCGACCCGCAGCTGCGGAGAGTCGCGCAGCCGGGCGAGAGCATCGTAGAGGGCACGACTGACCGCGGCGTCGATGGCGTTTGCTTTGGGTCGGTCCAGGGTGACGAGGAGCACCTCGCCGTCGATCCGGGTGCGGACGGGGCCAGAGTTCTTCGCAGGGTTCATGGCAGGGTCCGTCGCTGGGTTCACGGCAGGTTTCATCGCCGGGGTCATCGTGCCGACTCACGGGGCCGCAGCAGGTCGCGCGAGATGATGAGGCGCTGGATCTCGCTCGTGCCGTCCCAGATCCGGTCGACCCGGGCATCGCGCCACCAGCGCTCGATGGGCAGTTCGGTCATCAGCCCCATCCCGCCGAAGACCTGCACCGCTGCGTCGGTGATTCGCCCGAGGGTCTCGGACGCGAGGAGCTTGGCGCTCGCGGCGTCGCGCGGACTCATCCGAGTGTGCTGGAGCTTCCACGCCGCCTGCAGCGTCAGCAGGTCCGCGGCGTCGAGGGCGACCGACAGATCGGCCAGCGGGAAGCCGACGCCCTGGAAACGCCCGATCGGCTGCCCGAACTGCTCCCGGTTCGCGGCCCAGTCGAGCGTCGCGTCGAGGACCCGTCGGCCGCGCCCGACGCTGCTCGCTGCGACGGCGAGCCGGCTCGCGCCGAGCCACTCGTCCATCAGCTCCAAGCCACGGTCCGCCTCGCCGAGCAGCGCCTCGGGACCCACGACAACGTCGTCGAAGATGATCTCGCACTGGTGGTAGCCGCGGTTGGACACGCACGCGGAGCCGCGGCTGACGCGCATGCCAGGAACGTCGGTGTCGAGCAGGAAGACGCTGACGAGGTTGCGCGGCCCGCGGCTCGTCGTCTCACTGCCGGTCGCGGCGAAGAGGATGACGAAGTCGGCCAGGTCCGCATGCGAGATGAAGTGCTTGCCGCCGTTGATGTGCCAGGCGTCGCCGGACCTGGTCGCCGTGGTGCGCATGCTGCGCACGTCGGATCCCGCGCCCGGCTCGGTCATCGCGAGGCAGTCGTGCCGCTCGCCCCGTATTGCGGGGAGCAGGTAGCGCTCGACCTGCGCGCCCGTGCATGCCTGGAGGATGTTGCTCGGGCGGGCCACGAGCATCTGGAGTGCGTAGCCGGCTCGCCCCAGCTCCCGCTCGGCGAGGGTGACGCCGATCGGATCGAGTCCGCCGCCGCCGAGGTCGGCGGGCATGTTGGCGGCGTAGAGGCCGGCGGCGAGGGCCTTGTTGCGCACGGCGGCGGCCATCTCCGGGGGGACCTCATCGAGGCGTTCGACCTCGTCCTCGAGGGGGTAGAGCTCGCGCTCGACGAACCGACGAAGCGTCGCCACGATCGTCCGGTGCTCGTCACTGAGTGCGAAGTCCATCTGCGCCTACCCCGTCCCGCCGCGCGGCTCCGGAGGCGAGTTCGTCGCCGTCGACGCGGGGGAAGCTTGCGGGATCCGCATGACCTGCCCGACCCACTCGGGGGTGGGCAAGGCCCGGTGCGCGTCGACGATCCGTCGTACGCGACGGCTCAGCGGCTCCGCCATCGGGGCAGCACGGCCCGATCTGGTGTCCACGTGGATCAGCAACTGCTCTCCGGTCGCCACCACGGTGTCGTCGGCTCGGATGATCTCGTGCGCGAGGTGCACGCGCTTGTCATCGGCGCCGAGCAGCTGCAGGGTCAGGTGCAGCCGCTCACCTTCGGTGACCTCTGCGAGGTTGCGGATATGGGTCTCGACCGTGAACAACGACGTCCCAGCATCTCGATAGGCGTCACCGATGCCGATGAAGCGGAAGAATGCGTCCGAGTTCTCCCCCATGACGAGCAGGTAACACCACTCGCTCATGTGTCGGTTGTAGTCGACCCATTCGGGACCGACCTTGGTGTGGTAGAGGCGTAGCGGGACAGGGACGACGTCCGCGTCCACCACAGCTGCACCGTTGCGGCCGGTCAGCGCGTCGTCCAAGCGACACCTCCTGCGTGACGGAACCTGCACATTGTGCAGAGCCCGTTCGTATGGTGAAATCACCCTAGGGAGCCGAGGCCGGTCGGTCAAGAGGTGTCTGGCGCTTCTCCACAGTCCTTCACAGGACTCCTCTTTCACAGCTATGCCTTGGAGGCGCTCGCCGTGACGGCAGGATCGAGCGATGGCCAGCGCGGGCTGGTCCAGTCGGTGCAACGCGCGATCAATCTGCTCGACGCGGTGTCGGAGGGCCCCGAAGGGGGCGAGCTCGTCACCGTGCTCGCCCAGCGCTGCGGACTCAACCGGGCTACCGCCTGGCGGCTGCTCGCGACCCTCGAGGCCAACGATCTGGTCTACGTCGATCCGGTCACCCACCGCTACTCGCTGGGCCTCGCCGTCACCAGGCTGGGGACCGCGAGCAGCATTGTCGGCCTGACCCGACGCGCCCAGCCGGTGCTGGAAGAGCTCAGCCGACAGACCGGAGAGACCGCTGACCTCGCGGTCCTCCAGCGGCTCAGCCTCACCTACGTCGCCGAGGTGGCGCCCGACTCCGTCCTCGCCGCGAAGTGGCTCGGCCGCACCGTCGCGCTGCACGCGACTTCGTCCGGCAAGGCGCTCCTGGCCTGGCTTCCCGACAACGAGCTCGAGCAGCTGCTGGAGCAACCGCTGATGAGGTACACGCCGAGCACCATCACCTCTCGCGAAGCGCTGCGCCACGATCTTTCCCAGACGCGGGCGCGTGGCTACGGGACCTGCCTTGGGGAGCTGGAGGAGAACCTGTACGGTGTCTCTGCCCCGGTGCTCGATGACCGAGGGCGGCCGTTCGCCGTGGTCAGCATCTGGGGCCCTCGATCGCGGGTGGGCGAGTATCGCTTCCCGCAGCTCGGCACCCTGGTCCAGGAAGCCGCCGAGCAGATCAAGCAGGCGGTGCGAAGGAGCGGGAAGGGAGCACGGTCACCGACATGGCAGGGATGAGCGCAGTTACCCCGGGGCGGCCGTTCGAAGGGTTCGACACCGAGGTGTTGCCCGAATGGCTGGACTACAACGGCCACGTGAACGATTCGGCCTACGCGGTGATCTGCACCCGCGCCAACGAGATGTTCCTTGATGCGCTCGGTCTGGGTGCCGCCTACCAGCAGGCGACCGGGTGCACGCTCTACACCGTCGAGGCCCACCTGCGCTATCTCGCCGAGGTGCGTCAGGGCGCACGGTTGACAGCGGAGACGATCGTCGTTGACGCGGATGCCAAGCGGCTGCGGATCCATACGACGCTTCGCGATCACGAGGCAGTTCTGGTCCTCACGGGTGAGTACCTCTATCTGCACGTCGACCAGGGCACCGGGCGCGTCGCCCCGTTCCCGGACGATCGGCGCTCAGTGGTGGACCGCGCCCTCGCCGCACACGGCTCACTCGAGCGGCCTGCCCACCTCGGCCTCGGGGGCGGCGCGCCCCGGCCCCGACCGTGAGATCTGCTCGATCCAGATGAGCCTGCCGACGAACCCGCGAACACCTCTCACCGAGGCGCGCTTCAACCCGAGCTCGCTGGCGATCGTCGGCGCCTCGGACGACCCCACGAAGTA
>JAKDLQ010000209.1 GCA_030452775.1 Micrococcales bacterium
CCCTGGAGCGAGAGCGCGGCCAGCTGGAGCGCGGCGATCCACCCCTCGGTCCGCTCCTCCAGGGCGTCGACGGCCTCGGCGGGCAGGTCCAGGCCGGCCACCGCGTGCAGGTAGACGGCGGCCTCGTCAGGGGTGAAGCGCAGGTCCGCCGCGCGGATCTCGACCAGCTCACGGCGCACCCGCCACCGCGAGAGCGCCAGCCCCGGATCGGCGCGGGTGCTGACCACGACGTGCACGTTGGGCGGGAGGTGCTCCAGCAGAAAGGCCAGCCCCTCCCCCACCTCGCGGCTCTCGACCAGGTGGTAGTCGTCGAGCACGATCGACAGGTCGCACCCGGCATCCGCGAGCTCGTTGACCAGCGACGTGAGCATCTGCTCGAGTGCGGCGGGACCGGTCTCGAGCAGGGCCAGCGCGTTCGCGCCCACTCCCTTGGCGGCGTTCGCGACAGCGGTGAGCACGTACGTCCAGAAGGATGTCGGTTCGCTGTCGCGGTGGTCGAGCGAGACCCACGCCACCCGCCGCTCGCCCTGCGCCTGCTCGCCCAACCAGTCAGCGAGCAGGGTCGTCTTGCCGAACCCGGCGGGAGCCGACACGAGCGTCAAGCGCGACTCGACGCCCCGCCGCAGGCGCTCGAGCAGCCTCGGCCGCGGCACCAGACCCGGTCGCGCCAGCGGCACATACAGCTTGGTGGCCATCACCGGTCGCGCCATGACGCCCCCTCCCAACCGCACCACCCCGACGAGAGGCGGTGCTGACAGTCACGCTAGCCCTCCGCGTCGCCTGACGTGGATGCCTACCGCTCTCGGTAAAACTCGGAGCGATGCCCGAGCCCGATCACGACGATCACGAGTTCGCCTTCGCGAATCTCGGCGAGCACCCGCCAATCGCCGATCCCGTAGCGCCAGTACCCAGACCTGTTCCCGGCGTACGTTCCTTCCGCACTTCCCCACCGAGACCTACCCCCACCTCGCCGAGCTCACCACCAAGCACATCCTCGCACCCGGATATGACTTCGGGAACGAGTTCGACTTCGACCTGGATCTGATCCTCGACGGCCTCGAACGAGTGCTGACTTGCGCGGCATGAACGCGCCAGCCCCATTGCCTGCTTCGTCGGCGTCCCGGGCATGACGTGGGACGGTGATGCCTCAACGAGGGCGGTTACGCGCTCACCGCGCGGGGTAGTCCGCGATCTCGGCCGGCCAGCCGTCGGGCTGCAGAGAGCTGTTCCCCACGGGTCATCGAGAGGGACGGCACGCGTACAAGTCGTGGCCCGCCTCAGACTCAGTGTCCGGCCGGCACGGGCCGATCGGCAGGGTGTGCAACGAGCCGTTGATGCGATCGAACCGGTCCACATCGACGACCTGTCGTCCGCGAGTCCGCTACTTTGCACGACGACGACCTGCGCCACGATCTGTGCAATCTGTCGAGCGAGTGGGCGGGCAATCTGCGTCGCATCTCGACAGCCTGGCGGCTCGGCCGCGTGGACGGCATACCGCGCGTGGGCGGCATACGTGCGCGTGGACTGCATCCGCGAGTCCGGGCATGACGACTGTCACGATCTGCGGAAGGATGAGGAGGAGCACCTCCGTGGGCGACCAGCCGCCGGCGGTGTCTGGCGACGAGAAAGGACACCACCCGTGACCCCCGAGACCGGCCCCATCCTCAACGGCATCCCGAGTCAGCTTCCGGACATCGACCCCGACGAGACCGAGGAGTGGCTCGAGTCGCTCGATGCCGTCCTGGACGAGCGGGGGCGGACACGGGCTCGCTACATCATGCTCAAGTTGCTCGAGCGCGCTCGACAGCGGCAGGTCGGTGTCCCCTCCCTCACCGCCACCGACTACATCAACACGATCGCGCCGGAGCGCGAGCCGTGGTTCCCCGGCGATGAGGAGGTCGAGCGGGAGTTCCGTCGCCTCATCCGCTGGAACGCCGCCGTCCTCGTGCACCGCGCCCAACGTCCCGAGATCGGTGTCGGCGGCCACATCTCGACGTACGCCTCGGCCGCAACGCTCTACGAGGTCGGGCTCAACCACTTCTTCCGGGGCAAGGACCACCCCGGCGGAGGCGACCAGGTGTTCTTCCAGGGTCACGCCTCCCCCGGCATGTACGCACGATCCTTCCTCGAAGGCACGCTCACCGAGGCCCAGCTCGACGGCTTCCGCCAGGAACGCAGCCACCTCGTCGACGGCAAGATCGAGGCGCTCCCCTCCTACCCGCATCCGCGCCTCGCACCGGACTACTGGGAGTTCCCGACGGTCTCGATGGGCATCGGCCCGATGAACGCCATCTACCAGGCGCAGTTCAACAAGTACCTGCACCACCGCGGCCTCAAGGACACGAGCCAGCAGCACGTGTGGGCCTTCCTCGGCGACGGTGAGATGGACGAGCCGGAGTCGCGCGGGATGCTCCAGATCGCGGCCAACGAGGAGCTCGACAACCTCACGTTCGTCATCAACTGCAACCTTCAGCGGCTCGACGGGCCGGTGCGCGGCAACGGCAAGATCATCCAGGAGCTCGAGTCCTTCTTCCGGGGGGCCGGCTGGAACGTCATCAAGGTCATCTGGGGCCGCGGCTGGGACCCGCTGCTCGCGGCCGACCGCGACGGTGCGCTCGTGCACATCATGAACCAGACGAGCGACGGCGACTACCAGACCTTCCGCGCCAACGACGGCAAGTACGTCCGTGAGCACTTCTTCGGCCGCGACCCGCGCACCCTCAAGATGGTCGAGAAGTGGACTGACGAGCAGGTGTGGTGGGCCCTCAAGCGTGGCGGTCACGACTACCGGAAGGTGTATGCCGCCTACGAGGCCGCCATGCAGCACACAGGTCAGCCGACCGTGATCCTCGCCAAGACGATCAAGGGATACAGCCTCGGCTCGCACTTCGCGGCACGCAACGCGACGCACCAGATGAAGAAGCTGACGCTCGATGACCTGAAGAACTTCCGGGACTCGATGCGGATCCCGATCAGCGACGAGCAGCTCGAGGCCGACCCGTACAACCCGCCCTACTACCACCCTGGCCCCGACCACCCGGCCGTCAAGTACAGCATCGAGCGCCGCACGAAGCTCGGCGGCACCCTGCCGGAGCGGCGGGTCGCCTTCGACGAGATCCATCTGCCGGGCGACGAGGCGTATGCGCAGGTCAAGAAGGGCTCCGGCAAGCAGGAGGTCGCCACCACGATGGCCTTCGTACGCCTGCTCAAGGATCTCTTGCGGGACAAGGACTTCGGCCCACGGATCGTCCCGATCATCCCGGACGAGGCCCGCACGTTCGGCATCGACGCGTTCTTCCCGACGATCAAGATCTACAACCCGAGCGGGCAGCGGTACACCCCCGTCGACGACGAGCTGATGCTCGCCTACCGCGAGGCGACCGATGGCCACATCCTGCACCTCGGTATCAACGAGGCGGGATCGGTGGCCGCGTTCACCGCAGCCGCGACATCGTACGCGACCCATGGGCTCCCGATGATCCCGATCTACGTCTTCTACTCGATGTTCGGCTTCCAGCGTACCGGCGACGGGATCTGGGCGGCCGCCGACCAGATGAGTCGTGGCTTCCTCATCGGGGCCACGGCCGGGCGCACCACGCTCACCGGCGAAGGCCTGCAGCATGCCGACGGCCACTCGCCGCTGCTCGCGTCGAGCAACCCGGCGATCCGGCACTATGACCCCGCGTACTCCTACGAGATCGCGCACATCGTGCAGCACGGCCTGCAGGAGATGTACGGTCCCGGCCAGGAGGGCGATGCCGCCAACCACATCTACTACCTCACCGTCTACAACGAACCGCTCGTGCAACCGGCCGAGCCCGAAAACGTCGACGTCGAGGGGATCGTGCGCGGGATGCACCGGGTCGCGGTGGCCGACACCTCCGGGTGGCAGCACACCCCGGCGCGTGCGCAGCTCCTCGCCTCGGGGGTCGGGGTGCCCTGGGCCATCGAGGCGCAGCAGCTGCTCGCCGACGACTGGGGGGTGGCCGCCGACGTGTGGTCGGTGACCTCGTGGAACGAGCTTCGCCGCGACGGCCTCGCCGCCGACGAGCACGAGTTCCTCCATCCCGACGAGGAACGGCGCATCCCCTGGGTCACCAGGTGCCTGGAGGATGCCGAGGGTCCGGTCATCGCCGTGTCCGACTACATGCGCGCG
>JAKDLQ010000210.1 GCA_030452775.1 Micrococcales bacterium
GTCCGGCCACTTCGATGCGTCGGCAGTGGCGATCGCCGCCGCTGCCAAGGCCCTGGCCGAGCACGGTCTCGAGCCGCGGCACCTGCGACCCTTCCGGACCGCGGCCGATCGGGAGATCGGGCTCGTCGAGCAGGTGCTGGCGACTCGACGAGACGATTCACGTGAGGATCGCGAGGCCGAGATCCTCACGGCATGCATCGGGCTGCACATCGCTCTCGTCAAGGCGGGCCTCACTCGGTGAGCCTGCGAACCCCTTGCCGCGACCGCAGCCTGCGGGCCGCAGGCCGATGCGGGATACGGCGGGGTACGGTGGAGGTGTGAGAGAGGTCGACGTTCTCGGCGTCCGAGTCGAGATGCCCACCAACCAGCCCATCGTCTTGCTGCGTGAGCACGACGGCGGACGCTACCTGCCGATCTGGATAGGCGCGGCAGAGGCAGCCGCCATCACATACGCACAGCAGGGCATCGTCCCGCCACGCCCACTGACCCACGACCTCATGCGTGACCTGCTCTCGGTGCTCGGACACGAGCTCACCGAGGTGCGCATCGTGGCCCTCAAGGACTCCGTCTTCCACGCGGCACTGGTCATCGACGGCTCGACCGAGGTGAGCGCCCGGGCATCGGATGGCATCGCACTTGCCCTGCGCACCGGCGCCAAGGTCCTCGTCGAGGCCTCGATTCTCGACGAGGCAGCCATCATCGTCAGCAACGACGAGGACGACGAGGTCGAGCGCTTCAAGGAGTTCCTCGACCACGTGTCGGCTGAGGACTTCGAGGGTCCGGAGCCAGGGCCGGAGTCAGGACCAGGGCCAGGGTCCTAGCCTGACACCGGCGCCTATTGGCCTAACCGTCAAGTAGACACTGAATGTTGTTTCGGAGGTGCGACACGCCGGGTGCGGACCTCGACCGGTGGTTGACGGTCTGCCTCCGTGGCTCTAGCGTCAGTGAATAACGTGATTGTTGTTTGAGGTTGCGCTGAAGTTGTTCGGAAGTTGCCCACCAAGCTGTGAGGGAGGACGGCGATGGCCGCCATCGAGGATTCGCCACACGTCGGTCAACGCACCCCTATCGCGGCTCAGGGCATGCTCTTCTCAGATGACCTGCCCGAGCTGGCTGACGACATCGGCTACCGCGGTCCCACCGCCTGTCGGGCCGCGGGTATCACCTACCGGCAACTCGACTACTGGGCTCGCACCGGCATCGTCGATCCTTCGGTCCGGGGCGCCAGCGGATCGGGCACCCAGCGACTCTACGGCTTTCGCGACATCCTCGTGCTCAAGGTCGTCAAGCGGCTGCTCGACACGGGCGTCTCCCTCCAGCAGATCCGCGTTGCCATCGCCCATCTCAGGGAGCGCGGCATCGAGGATCTCGCGCAGATCACCTTGATGAGCGACGGCGCCTCCGTCTACGAGTGCACGTCGGCCGACGAGGTCATCGACCTCGTCCAGGGTGGGCAGGGTGTCTTCGGCATCGCCGTCGGCCGGGTCTGGCGCGAGATCGAGGGGAGGCTCGCGCAGTTGCCCAGTGAGCGCGCCGGGGACGACACGCCAGAGGCGCACCCCGATGACGAGCTGCGGGCCCGCCGGGCCCGCAGGATGGCCTGATCTCTGCCACGCCGTCCGCACAGTGGTGGGCGGCATGCTGCTGCGCACGAGTGCGGCTGATAGAGTGCGCGTGCCGAACGATTCTGCGTGGGAGAGTCCTCGGGGGTGCCTGCCACTCGCGAGACGCCGAAGGGCGACCTTCCCGGAACACCTCAGGCGTGACGACGAGGTCCACGCGGGCCAGGCAATCATGCAGGACGCGCCCGCGCGGCAACCGATCAGGTGGGGCGCGTACATGTGCTGCCGCCCGACCGTCAAGGAGCCTTCGTGTCCGATAAGCCGATGTCCGACAAGCCGACGGCTGACCAGACAACATCCGACCAGACGACGCCTGCCCCAGGCGGCCGGCCCGATCGAGGCTTCGCCGAGTTCGTCAGCCGCCACGTCGGCCCCGACGCGACCGACGAGGCCGCCATGCTCGAGGTCATCGGACAACCGAGCCTCGATGCCATGTGCGATGTCGCCATCCCCGGCGCGATCCGCTCCACCGGAGAGCTGCGTATCGATGCGGCATCGAGCGAGGTAGCCGTCCTCGACGAGCTGCGTGGCTTCGCCTCACGCAACCGGGTGCTGACCTCGATGATCGGGCTCGGCTACTACGACACGATCACCCCGCCGGTGGTGCGTCGCGGGATCCTCGAGAACCCCGCCTGGTATACGGCCTACACCCCCTATCAGGCCGAGATCTCCCAGGGCCGTCTGGAGGCGCTGCTCAACTTCCAGACCGTGCTCTGTGATCTCAGCGGACTCGACATCGCCGGCGCGTCCCTCCTCGACGAGCCGACGGCCGCCGCGGAGGCCATGTCCCTCATGCACCGGGCGGGCCGGGCCGGGCCGGATGCGGTGGTGCTCATCGACGATGACGTCTTCCCGCAGACGAAGGCGGTCATGCAGACGCGGGCTCGCGCCATCGGCCTGTCGCTCATCGTCACCTCCCTGCGCGAGATCACGTCAACGCAAGCATTGCGTGCTGCGACCGGCGAGGCGCCGCTGGCCGGCGTCGTCGTCCAGTACCCGGGCGCCTCGGGCGCGATTACCGATTGGCGAGCGCTCGCAACGGCCACCCATGAGGCCGGCGGACTCGTCACGGCCTGCGCGGACCTGCTCGCGCTCACCCTGATCACCCCACCTGGGGAGTGGGGGGCCGACATCACGGTGGGCAGCGCCCAGCGGCTCGGGGTCCCGATGGGATTCGGTGGCCCCCATGCTGGCTACATGTCGGTGCGCGAAGGCCTCCAACGACAGATGCCCGGCAGGCTCGTCGGCGTGTCCGTCGATGCCGACGGCAGGCAGGCCTACCGGCTCGCGTTGTCGACGCGCGAGCAGCACATCCGGCGGGAGCGGGCGACCTCCAACATCTGCACCGCCCAGGTGCTGCTCGCCGTCATGGCGAGCATGTACGCCGTCTGGCACGGACCGGCCGGCTTGACTGCGATCGCCCGCCGGATCCGGACACAGACGGCCGGCGTCCGTGAGGCTCTCATCGAGACCGGCCACGAGGTCGCGGGCGACACGTTCTTCGACACGCTCACGGTGTCGGTGCCGGGGCACGCCGTCGACCTCACGCGCGGCTTCGTCGCACGAGGGATCAATGTCCGCCGCATCGATGCCGACCGGATCTCGGTCAGCCTCGACGAAACGACGACCTCGGCCACCCTCACGTCCCTCCTCGAGGGATTCGGCGTCGCCGAGCAGGTCATCCACGCCCATGTCGGCAGCAGCCAGGACTCCGCCCCCGACCTGCCCGCCGCGTTGACGCGGAGGTCGGACTTCCTCACCCATCCGGTCTTCCATACGCATCACTCCGAGACGGCTATGCTGCGCTACCTCCGCAGGCTCGCCGATCGTGACTATGCCCTGGACAGGGGGATGATCCCGCTCGGCTCCTGCACGATGAAACTCAACGCGACGACCGAGATGGAGGCGATCAGCTGGCCGGAGTTCGCCGACCTGCACCCCTTTGCCCCGACCGACCAGACGAGCGGCATCCGGGCCCTCATCGAGGACCTGGCCTCGTACCTGTGCGAGATCACCGGCTACGACGAGGTGTCACTGCAGCCCAACTCCGGAGCGCAGGGCGAGTTCGCGGGTCTGGTCGCGATCCACGCCTACCACGAGTCCCGAGGGGAGGGGCACCGCCGCATCTGCATCATCCCGGCGAGCGCCCACGGCACCAACGCTGCCTCGGCTGTCATGGCCGGCCTCAAGGTCGTCGTCGTCAAGTCCGCGCCCGGCGGGACCATCGACATGGACGACCTGCGCGCCAAGATCGATCTGCACGGTGACAACCTCGCCGCGATCATGGTGACCTACCCCTCGACCCACGGCGTTTACGAGGACACCATCACCGAGCTGTGCGAGCTGGTCCACGACGCCGGCGGTCAGGTGTATCTCGACGGCGCCAACCTCAACGCCCTCATGGGTCTGGCCAGACCGGGCAAGTTCGGGGCGGACGTCTCGCACCTCAACCTGCACAAGACCTTTTGCATCCCCCACGGCGGCGGCGGCCCAGGG
>JAKDLQ010000211.1 GCA_030452775.1 Micrococcales bacterium
TTCGACGGCGGCCGGGTCGGGCCCAGGGGGCCGGCGAACCACTTGTCGTAGATCTTCTTCCACGTGCCGTCGGACTTCAGCTCGTCGAGAAGCGTGCTCGCGTACTTCGTCAGGTAGACGTCCTTCTTGTTGAAGCCGAGGCCGTAGGGCTCGTCGGTGATCGCGGGCGCCTTCGTCACCTTGGCATAGGGGTCCTGCGCCGCGAGGCCGGCCAGGACCGTGTCGTCGCCGGTGATCGCATCGGCCTTGCCCTGCTGGAAGAGCACGAGACACCCGGTGTGGTTGGAGGCCGTCACGGGGATCGGGCCCTTGACCGACGCGAGCTTGGCGAGGGTGGTGGTGTCGACCGGGGCGCAGACCCGCTTGCCGTCGAGGTCCTCGAGCGTCTGGGCCTTGGACGACCTGGTCACGAGCACCTTCTGACCCGAGTGGTAGTACTCGGCCGAGAAGTTGATCTTCTCCCACCGGTCGCACGTCATCGTCATGTTGCGCGCGACCATGTCGACGGACCCGTCCTCGAGGAGCGGAAGCCGGTCGGCCGCGGTGATGACGCGTAGCTGGACCTTGTTCCCGTCGCCGAGCAGGCTCTGGGCCATGGCCTTGGCCATGTCGATGTCGAAGCCCTCGATGGCGCCGGTGAACGGGTTGCGCGCGCCGAGCAGGTAGCTGTCGGCCGAGACCCCGACGATGAGGTGGCCGCGCTCGATGATGTCTCGCGTCTTGCGATCGGTGATCGCGCTGCTGGCCGGGATGCTCGGCAGCGGGTCGAAGGTCTGGGTCGCGTTGGTGCACGTCGGCGGGGTCGCGGGCTTGGGCGACGAGGCGGTCGTCGTCGGTGGCGTCGGGACCGGGGTCTGTGCATACGTGACCCCGGTGCAGGCCGCCAGGGCAAGGGCGGCGCCCGCGCCGAGGACCGCCGTCATGACCCGACGGCGGGCGCGGAGCTTCGTGGCCGGACGGTGGGATGGGGCGGTCATGTGTACTCCCGGATCCGCTGGGCGAAGCCCCGGATGCTGAGCCAGCAGGCGACGAGCGTGATGGCGGCGACGAGGATGGCGAAGAGCGGCGTGTTGCCACCCGCCCCGGTGAGGGTGGACACGGCCTGCCGGCTCGCGTCGTCCCGGGCGGTCGTCACGCTGGTGTCGAAGGCGCGGAACTCCGCGCCTGCGCTGCCAGGCGTCGTCGCGGTCGACAGCTTGACGGCGCCGTCCCAGTCGCCCGAGTTGTCGGCCTTGCGGATCTTCTCGTGTGCTGCCGTGTATGCCGCCCAGTCCGCGGCGTCGATGTCGGGCAGGTCCGGCAGGCTGGCGTCGATGAACGCGGCCTGCTCCTTCCACCGCTTCTCGCTCGCCTGCCCGGAGCCGCGGGCGATGAGGGTCAGGCTCTCACTGGCGCGTGCGTCGTTGGCGGCGGTCCCCACGTCGGCCAGGGCCACCGCGTCGCGGTACTCGTTCCCGGCGACCGCAGACGTGGTGGAGCCGATCGACAGGATGGTCGACAGCGCGACGAAGAGGGCCACGAGCAGCAGAGCGATGGCCCCCGACAGGGACGGGTTGAGGTAGCGGTGCGTTGCTCGGGCGAGCCATACCGCGACGAGGACCAGGCCGATGATCGCGATGAGCCCGCCGATGAGCCAGGTGATGGAGCCGGCGCGGTTGAACTCCGCCACGGCCCGCCCCTCGTTGGCGGTGACGAGACTGCCCACGATCGGGACGGCATCCGCCCGCAGACCGGCGCTCGCCTCCTTGAGGTACTGAGCCCCGACCGGGAGGCCCTGGCGGTTGTTGGTGCGGGCCTGCTGCACGAGTCCCGAGTAGACCTGCACCTGCTCGGCGAGCGCGGCGAGCGCGGCCTCGTCCGCGGGCTGGGCGGCGGACGCCTCGACGATCCCTGTGACGACCGCGTCGAGTGCGGCGTCGTAGGCGGCGCGTTGATCGGGTGGCTCGAGCCCCCCGACGAGGAAGGCGTTGGTGGCCAGGGCGTCGGCCCGGAGCAGGTCGACGTGGATCGACTGGACCCGCACGACCTGGGCGGTGTTGCTCGCGGCCCGGTCGACGGCCGCCTTGGCGGCCAGCACGCCGTTGACGCTCGTCGCGCCGAGCAGGAGTGCGGCGAGCACGGCGAGCGCCCCGAGAAGGCGCATCCGTCCCGGTGTGCCGTAGAGCAGATCGCCGAGGAGCAGCCGGGCGCCGGACCGGGTGCTGCCCTGGCGCCTGATCGTCCGTGGCCCCGGGGTCGGGGTGGCCAGGGGCGGCACGCTCGACGGCGCCGACGAGGCAGGCGCCCCCGCCGGGAGGTTCGTCGGTGGTGCGCTCGTCATGCCGGCTCCTCGCCTGTCGTGCCGTCGCCTGTCGTGCCGTCGCCTGTCGTGCCGTCGCCTGTCGTGCCGTCGCCTCGATCGGTGTCCTGCGCTACGTCCTGCGCTACCTCCGGCCCGATGTCTTCCACCGAGCCTGCCGCACGGCTCGCGGACCCGGCATCCGGGTCCACCCTGACCGTAACCTGATCCCCCTGATCCCCCTCGCGCTCGGCCGCTGCGGAGGAGTCGGCTCCCTCGACGACGTCCGCGGCGGTGAGCAGGCGCAGCTCGTCGACGGTGGGCTCAGTCGCATCCCGTAGCCGCCACGCGTGCCGCCCGACCGCGTGCTCGAAAAGGTTGCGCGAGAAGCGCCCGTTGCCGAAGGCGGGCGTCCGGGGCGTCGCCTCGAGCGTCATCCGCACCCGGCGCTCGGCCTCCGGCGTCAACTCGTAGTCGGCGTCGGCGGCGATGCTGCGCAGGATCGCCATGAGCTCGTCGTCGGTGTAGTCGTCGAACTCGATCGTCGTCGTGAAACGGCTCGCCAGGCCTGGGTTCTGCCCGATGAAGGCGACCATCGGGTCGGGGTAGCCGGCCACGATGACGACGAGGTCCTCGCGGTGGTCCTCCATCTCCTTGACGAGCGTGCCCACGGCCTCCTCGGCGTACTGGTCCCCGGTGAGGGAGTAGGCCTCGTCGATGAACAGCACCCCGCCGAGAGCCTTGGCGCACACCTCGGCGGTCTTCATCGCGGTCTGTCCGACGTAGCCGGCGACGAGCTCGGACCGGTCGACCTCGACGAGCTGGCCGCCCCGGAGCAGCCCGAGCGCGCGGTAGATCGCGCCGATGAGCCGGGCGACGGTCGTCTTGCCGGTGCCCGGGTTGCCGACGAAGATGAGGTGCCGGCTCAGCCGGCTGGGCTTGAGGCCGGCCTCGATCCGCATCTTCTCGACCGTGAGCAGCGCGACCTGGCGGTGGATCTCCCGCTTGACCCGCTCGAGCCCGATCATGGCGTCGAGCTCGGCGAGCAGCTCCTCGACGGACTTCTCCGGCTCGGCGGCCTCCTCGGGCTCCGTGCCCGTCTCGGCCACCGCGGTCTGCGCCGCAGCCGCGCCGGGCGCAGCAGGAGGTATGCCGCTGGGCGTGCCCCCGCCGCCGGTGACACCGCCGTCCGGGGCGGGCGAGTCGCTCAGGCCCCACGAGCGCAGCACCGCATCGGTGCCCGGGCCGTGGGGCAGGGCCGGGAGGCCACCGAGACCGCTCCGGGGCGAGGCTGTGTCCGCGAACGGTCCCCCCGGGGCGATCCGCCCCCCGTCGGCAGACCCGGGCCCGTGGGCGGCGGCAAGGTAGACACTGCTCGCGGCGGTGGCATTGGCGATGACCCAGACGGGGGCGGTGCCGAGCATGACGGCAGCCGAGGCGACCTCGTGCAGTGCTTCGGCGTAGTCGGGTGCGAGTGGGTGGCGTGCGGCTGCGAGGGCCTCGAGCTGGTCCGTCGGGGCGGCGCGCCAGCGGCGCCCTCTCGACGCGGCGTCGAAGAATGCGGTGTTGACCGCTTGCGGCTCGTCCGTCCCGAGGCCTGCGGCAGCGGCCCACCCGGGTGCCGCACCGGGGACCGCCTCGGCGAGGGCAGCGGCGACCCGCAGTCCCTCATCGCGCGCTGCGGCGGGGTCGAGGCCCGCCTCGCCGGCGAGGTCTGCGAGGTGCTCGATGCTCTCGAGGAGCGAGGATCCTGCGGTCATGGGTTCACTCCGGCGGGGCCAGTGGGCCCGATGGGCCTGGTGGGCCCGGTGGGCCTAGCGGGCGACTGGCGGT
>JAKDLQ010000212.1 GCA_030452775.1 Micrococcales bacterium
GCTCGGGTATGCCGGCGTTGGGGGCGGGCGCGGGCTGTATCGGGGCCGCATCTCGATGCCACGTGCCGCGGTGAGCAGCTCGATGGCCAGGACCCGGCCGAGGGAGTCGACCGACCGGCGCAGTTTGCGGGCAGCCGACCAGCCCATCGACACGTGGTCCTCCTGCATCGCCGAGCTGGGGATCGAGTCGACGCTGGCCGGAGCCGCGAGCCGCTTCATCTCGGAGACGATGGCGGCCTGGGTGTACTGCGCGATCATGTGTCCGCTGTCGACGCCCGGGTCGCCGGCGAGGAACGCGTTGAGGCCGTGACTTCGGCCCCGGTCGAGGAACCGGTCGGTCCGGCGCTCGGACATCGAGGCGACGTCGGCGGCGACGATCGCGAGGAAGTCAAGCGCATAGGCGACGGGCGCCCCGTGGAAGTTGCCGTTGGACTCGACCCGCCCATCTCGCGTGACGACAGGGTTGTCGATGGCCGAGGCCAGCTCCCACCCCGCCACCCTGGCCGCGTGATCGACGGTGTCGCGGGCGCCGCCCGCGACCTGCGGGGCGCAGCGCAGCGAGTAGGCGTCCTGGACCCGAGTGTCCTCGTCGTTGTCATGGGAGGCGCGGATCGGGCTGTCCCGCAAGATCGCCAGCATGTTGGCCGCGGACAGTGCCTGACCCGGGTGCGGCCGCAGCGCGTGCAGGTCTGGGGTGAAGGGGCTGTCCGAGCCCATGAGGCCCTCGACACTCATCGCCGCGGTGAGGTCGGCGATCGTGAGCAGGTGGCGCAGGTCGGTGATGGCGAGCACGAGCATGCCGAGCATGCCGTCGGTGCCGTTGATGAGGGCCAGGCCCTCCTTCTCGCGCAGGGCGATCGGCTCGATGCCATGGTCGCGCAGGGCGTCCCCGGCCTGCGCCAGGGTCCCGTCCGCCAACCGGACCGGCCCCTCACCGGTGATGGCGAGCGCACAGTGAGCCAGTGGTGCCAGGTCGCCCGAGCAGCCGAGCGAACCGTACTCGTACACGACCGGGGTGATCCCGGCACTGAGCACAGCGGCATACGCCCTCGCGGTCTCGAGACGCACACCCGTGCGGCCGGTGGCGAGGGTCGACAGGCGCAGCAGCATGAGCCCGCGCACGACCTCACGCTCGACCTCGGGCCCCGACCCGGCGGCGTGCGATCGCACGAGCGAGCGCTGCAGCTGCGCGCGGGACTCCACGGGGATGTGCCGGGTCGCGAGCGCCCCGAAGCCCGTCGAGACGCCGTAGTGCGGCACGGTGTCGGTGGCGAGCGCCTCGATGATCTCGCGGCTGCGCGAGATCTCGGCCTCGGCGTCGGGGGCGAGGGTGACGGCCGCGCCGTGGCGGGCGACGGCGACCACCTCGTCGAAGCTGAGCGGCCCGAGGCCTACGGTAACGGTGGCAGGTGCGGTCATGATCCCATCGAACCGCGCCTGCGGTGGCGCGTCTGCCCCCGGAAGCGCACAATTGTCTCAGATGCGAGACGTTGGGAGCGATGATGTCGAACGCGCCGGCCGCCACCAACGCTCTCGACGTGCTTGAGCACCTCTCGCGTCGCGCCGAACCCTGCCCGGCCGCCTCGATCGCCCGCGAGCTGCAGCTGCCCCGGTCGTCGGTCTATCACCTGCTCACTGTGCTGAAGGAACGCGGCTATGTTCTCCACTACGCGGAGGAGCGGCGCTTCGGGCTCGGCCCGGCCGCCTACGAGCTGGGAGCGGCCTACCAACGGCAGGCGCCGCTCGCCCGGGTGGCTCGCGCGGCGATGCGCCGGCTCGTCGACCAGTCGGGGCGCAACGCCCACTTCGCGACGCTCGATGGCCGCGACGTCATCTACCTCCTCGAGGAGCGGGCCCCCGGCCAACCGACCCTCATCACCGATGTGGGGGTCCGACTGCCCGCCCACCTCACCGCGAGCGGCCTGGCGATGCTCGCGGCTCTGCCCGCCAGCCAGGTGCGAGCGCTCTATCCCGATCGCTCCACGTTCACCCAGCGGCATGACAATGGGCCGCGGTCGCTGACCGAACTGCGCGGTCTGCTCACCCGCACCCGCACCGAGGGGCACGCCCGCGAGGACGGGACCGTGACACCCGATCTGTCCTCCGTCGCGGTTCCGATCCTCGACCGCTCCGGTCGTCCACTCGCCGCGATCGCGGTGACCTTCCGCTCCGAGGAGTCCGAGGAGGGCCTGGTCGCCGGTCTCGTCGCCCAGGCGCGGGTGGCGGGCGACGACATCGGCCGGCGGGTCCGCCCGGCCTCGCGCCCCTGACCTCGTCGGTTGCGGCTCGGGGCGATGCGGCTCCGGGTGATGCGGCTCGGGGTGCGGCGTCCACTGCGGTTCGAGGTAATCGGTCGCGCCCGGCCGCGAGGCAATACCTCGACCCAGCGGCGCGGGTTGCGGTTCGAGGTAATCGGTCGCGCTCGAGGGGGGCGATATATCGCCCCCCTCGGCCGAGATCGTGCCCATGGACAGGCCCGGTCGCCGGCCCGGTGGGCCCGCAGGATCACTCCCAGCCGTCGGTCGCGTCGGCGAACCCGAGCAGGACCTTGCGCCCGACCGCCTTGCCTCGTTCGACGAGTGCCGCGGCGAGCACGGCGGCCAGGCCGACGGCCGCGATGGCGGCCCACAGCAAGGGCCCTTGCCAGCTAGGCAGCAGCATGACCAGCGGGACGGCGACGAGCAGCAGCACGCTCACGCTGACGACGACCAGGCCGGCAACGACTCGGCGGCGAACCTTCGTCACGGCGCCCCACCCGGTGATGGCGAGGCCGAGGACCAGCGCCACGAGCGCGTGGACCGACGCGACCGTGGCGGTCTGCGCCAACGAGGGCCCCACCAGCAGGGCCACCCCGGCCAGTTCGAGCCCGACGAGTTCCGGTGGCGCGAGGGGCTGATCGCGCAGCCGAAGATCCCGGCGCCAGAGCCCGACGGCCGCAAGCATCGCGAGCCCGATCGGGGCGATCGTCCAGTCCAGGCGGCCGTGCAGGGACTCGTCGGCGAAGACGATCCACGCACCGCAGGCCAGGACCGGTGACAGGAGCTGGAGGGCGAGGATGCGCATGGCGACGCCGGCCGCAGCGCTGTGCACGGCGGCCACGGCCAGGGGCGCGGCGAGGAGCACCCCTCCACCCGACACGGCGATGACCGCCGCCCAGCCGAGGACCGCCGCCCCGAGGATGAGGAGCGGGCGACGCCAGGGCGCGAACCGGTCCTCGAGCAGGGCGAGCAGCAGCACGGCGGTGGCCGCTCCCAGCAGGCACAGCACCGTGACCAGCGTCGTCGCGGGAAGGTCCGCGACGCGTTGACCCGCCAGCAGGGCGCCGACGAGGAACGCCACCCCGAGCTCCCGGAGCCACGTCAGTCCGGTCGAGCCAGCGGCCCCCAGCAGCGAGGCCGCGACCGCGACGAGGCCACCGGCCACGAACCAGCTTGCGGACCCTCCGGATGCGAGCAGAGCAGATCCGGCGGTGGCGTCGATACCGGCCGCTGCCGCGAGGGCGACCGCTCCGCCGCCCCAGGCGAGCATCCACCCTCGATCGAGCCGGGACCAGCGAGACACACCCGCGGCGAGCACCGCTACGGCACCGGCCACGAGGGCAGTCGCGTCGAGGCCGCGCTGGTCCGGCCAGGCCAGCCAGACGATGGCGACTCGCCAGGCGGCCACCGCCGAAACGACTCCACCGATCCGCAGGAGCGACCCGGCCACCCCCCGCGTCACGGCGCTGAGAGCGGTGAGTAGCACGGCGAGGCCCAGCAGGGCGAGGGCGAGCCAGCCCGGACCGGCCCGGTCGGCACCAGCCACAACCAGCCCTGCGCCGACGACGCCGATGCCGAGCGCGATCGTGGGCCGTCGCCGGATCCGGACCGCTACGGCCATGCACTCGGCTCCGACGGCGACCATGGTGAGATTCGCGACCGGACCCGCACCCCCCAGGCCCATCCCGGATGCGGCGATGGGCGCGGCCGCGACGAGCAGCGGGCCGTCCCACCTGGCCCACCAGGGCACGAAA